>CAYMIF010000009.1:0-52954 GCA_964390375.1 uncultured Methanosarcinales archaeon | reverse complement strand
GTTGTTATTATTTCCAAATGCAGCGAGAATCCATTTATATAATCGGAGATACTGAAAATACCGAAAGCTTTTTAAATAACCTCCAAGTTTCGAGAGATGTTAAAGGGGCTATGGGGTAGCTTGGATTATCCTTTCCGGTTTGGGCGAACAGAACAGCAGATTAGCTGACTTTCAAAGATGCCGGATGACCCCGGTTCGAAACAGCACCCGGGCGATCGATCGCTTTTTCGGATGTTGAGAAACTCCGGGTAGCCCCACTTAAAAAAAATGGCAAAGAGAACAATATACGGATCAGTAAGAAGATTTGGTTCAAGATACGGTAGAAAACCAAAATTCAAGTTAGGGCATATTGAATCAGTAACAAGGACTTCAGCCAAATGCCCTTATTGCAGAAAGCCGGGTGTCAAGAAACTCGCTATTGGAATCTTCTATTGCAGCAAATGCAGGACAAAATTCACCGGAAAGGCATATGCACCTCTGAGGTCAAAGAAAGTGGAGACAGAACAGGCTGAAGAGGAAGAGATATTAGAATTCAAAGAAGTACCGAAAAAGAAAAAAGAGATAAAAGAGCCCAAAGAAGAAAATGAAGAGACTGAAAGCGAGCCCGAACAAAAACAGGAAGAGGAATGAAAATGGTCGAATATAAATGCTTTCAATGCGGAAGGGTAATCCCAAAAGATATGCTCAGGAACAGGATAAGATGCCCATTCTGCGGCTGCAAGATGCTGTACAAGCCAAGAACCAAGATTGCCGAAGTCAAGGCCAGATGATGGATTATAAAAACCGTTTGACTATCAAAAAAGATACAGACAGACTCTACAGATACATTATGCCTGAGATAAAGGACATGTCCAGGAAAAGATGCACTGTAGAGCTTAAAAAGACAAATGACAGGCTTGATTTTGAGATAATTGCCAGGGACATCACAAGCTTAAAAGCATCATTGAATTCTATCGTGAACTCGATAGATTTATTCGAAAAGACAAAGGATTTGGTTGAAGATGAACAAGGAGATTGAAGAGAAGGTCGGTGAGCTTTCCCAGATTGAGCAGAATCTCCAGGGATTTCTACAGCAGAGGCAGAAATTTCAGTCAGAGCTTCTGGAGATAGAATCAGCTCTCAAGGAACTCAAGGGGACTGACGAGAGCTACAAGATAATCGGAAATGTCATGGTAAAGATTGAGCAGGACGAACTGATAAAGGAGCTAAAATCAAAACAAGAAATACTCAACATAAGGGTAAAGTCAATCGAGAAGCAGGAAGACAAGATCAAGGAGAACCAAAAATCCCTGCAAAAAGAGGTTCTCGCACAGATTGAAAATGAAGAGAAGAAAAAAAAGTGATGACGGTTTGAAAGAAAAGATTGAAGACATAAACTCGATCCTCGAAGATCTCAAGGAAGACACCACTCTTCCGAAAAATATCAAGATCAAGCTTGACCATATCCAGAATGTACTTTCTGAGGAGAAAGACCCTATCCTTAAGATCAATACAGCACTAAACGAGCTCGACGACATCACAAACGACTCGAACATCCAGGCATACACAAGGACACAGCTTTGGAACATTTCATCTCTTCTTGAATCAGCGCTTGTCTGATTTCAGAACCAGTGTTTCTTTTTCTTCTTCTTGACGAAACGGTCTCTTAGGAGCAATGAATTAGGAATAAATATCTGGTCTTTTGATCTTGTCTCGATTCTGGTCGAAAGGAGGTCTACCTTGACGACCCTGCCTTCCATCCCGCCGGTCTTGATTATGTCATTTTCATTGACCAGATCTTTGGAATGGATAATTATGCCTGCAAACAGGTTAGGAACATAGTCCTTTATTCCAAGAAATATAGATAGTATTATGACCGCGATCACGCCGATCGCAAAGATATTCAGTATCAGCGTGCTGATTCCTAAAGATTCAAGCGCCCATATCACAAACACGAAATATACTGCATAAGTAACCAGGCTGGAGATTATCTCCTCCGGCCGAAGGTTCACGCCTATCCCTTTTCTCACAAGCTTGTTCAGCTCGACCTGTGAAAGCAGTTTCTTCACTGCCTTGCCTGAAAATTTTCCGAGGATCAGGCCGATGAAAAGAAGCAGCATGGCTACGACAATCTTCGAGTATACTGGTTCAGTTATAGTCTCCAGATATCCCAGGGCCGATATGGTAGAGTTTGTATCCATTTTTACCTGAAATAGTATGTATTGTTATTAAATGTTTCGGGAGCGTATCTGGCCCACTGCTCTTTTTATGAACACCACTATCAAAAATACGGATATTATAAGAAAAAGTACCTCTGTGGCCTTAAACGACGTGAACCTGCAGCTCTCAACTGTCCCTTCTTCTATGAACAGGCAGACGATATACCACCATACAGTATCCAGAAAAGACCAGATGAAAAGTGCTACAGAAAGCCCAAGAACAATCAGGTCTACTATAACAGCCCTCAGCTCAAAAGTCCTGTCCATGAGTATTATATTAGCATAAGGATTTAAAAGTTTTTCTATTGAAATGGCTTTGTGTAAAAAGTGCGTCTGTGCCACGAGAGGGGGCATTTGCAAAGCAAGTCTCCCGAGGCCAGGCGTAGCTTACGAAGTAAGCGAAGTAGTACTTTTTACACAAAGCCTATTGAAATGGCTATTATGATTGCATGTTAAACCTCGCGCTTTATGAAATCCTATCCTATCCTACTTCACCGATGTTTCACATCGGTTCCGCCTGGCCCTACGCTCTGGCCCGCAGACCAGCCATGTAGGGCATGCGCCAACCATAAATGGTTGGCTTAGCCCAACTGAGAATATTGCCTAAAGATATATATTCTCATGGCACAGACGGCTAGGATTTCATAATAGCCTATTGAAATCTTAAAAAAAATATCATTGATCATCTCTGGCTGTTGAGTCCTATCTTATTGAAGACTTTTATCCCGTACTTTTTCAGGAAGTTCTCCAGCTGGACTGTATAGAGATGATGCTTGTCCCTTGTATATATATCTGATTTCGTCTTGATCGCAGCTGCCAGAAGAACAGCGTCAGAAGGATCATGGCAGTGATGCAGAATTTCAGGATCCACAGATTCGACAAAATCCACCTCATGCTGCCTGTTTCCAGGATGGATAGGCAGGGAAAGTACAGAGATATTCCCGCTATGACGATGCAAAAACTTCCTGACATCTTTTTTTACGCTTTCATGCAGCTTATGCATGACATGGCAAAGTTCCTCTATATTGAATGAGGTCATGGCGAACTGAAAATCATTGATCTCTCTTTCGCGGTCTTTTTCAAAAGAGTATATGAAAAAGCAGGTATCCAATAGCGGAAGCCCGGTCCCGCTGTCGTAATCATATTTAGTAAGACAGTTAAATAGTTCTCTCATTTTGGATCAACAGTAAAAAGTTCATTGTCATGCACATCGAAAATTCCGAGCCTAGCGCCAGAATCAAGCCAACCATGAGCATAATTAAGAGCAGCAAAAGCATTAACCCAATCTCCTCTATCATGGAAATGATGTGCATCAGAGATATAGCGTTTTATCATGTCTATAAAATCTGCACGCTCTTTTTTCATGCCGAGTCGGTCAGAAGATTCTTGCGCCATCTTAAGCGCACGTTCAGATATAGAGAAATATCTTTTCAGTTTTTCGTCAGTTATCTTGTTATTGGCCACAAGCAATCAGGACAGGCGATTCCTTTATATATCTTTTGAAGCAAAGCCTAAGAGACCTGCGTTCTGATAACACATAAGATCTCATTCGATACTGGCAGACACTACCTTGTCCTTGTTAAGATCAGTGCTGCTGTCAGAGGGATCAGCATTCAGACCACTCTCAGTATCCGGTTGCTTTTCCTCTGAATCCTCACTATCTGCATGATTCTGGTTAGAATAGAAGATATTCTCGACAAGTGTCTTATAGTCTTTTGCTCCTTTGGAATTCTTGGCATAGGAAAATATTGATTTTCTTGCCTTTGGAGCTTCTTTGAGTTTTGAATTGATGCTTATCGGATCAGTCACAAGCTCATAGTAATCATTCTGAAGCTCCTTTAGTATCTCCCTGTTTATCTTGTTTCTCCTGTCATGCATGGTAGGTATTATCTTGGTCACCTTCAGGTTGTGGTCGTAGATGTAGTTGAAGTTCTCGATGTTCTGGATTGTCTTTTTTATTGCAGCAAGACCAAGAACATCAGTTGTTGCAGGGATAAATGCCTGCTCTGAATAAAACATTGCATTTTGTGAAAGGATATTGTAGGCAGGAGGACAGTCTAAAAGCACATAGTCGTACTTACCCTGCTTGTCCAGCTTTTCCATTTTCCTGGCCAATATCTGCTCTTTTACCGCATCCTTAGACAGCATGAGTTCTGCCTGTATCAGTCTTTCATCACTCGGTATCACATCGAGATTCTTTCCCATGTGCGTTATGCATTCCTGCAGTTCTGCGTTCTCAATCAGAAGATCAAAAAGCCCTTTGTTAGGAATCAAAGGCAGGCATTGCTCTATGCTTGCCTGTGCATCAAGATCGATAATCAGAACTCTCTGGCCCATCCTTGATAGTCCGGCGCCGATATTGATTGTAGTTGTCGTCTTTGCGACTCCGCCTTTCTGGTTAATAATGCAAATTTTTTTCATCTAAACCTCACCTGAATTTTTCTTATGAATGTTAATCCTGTTGTTAACAAGTTATCCCAATCCGTATAGCAAAAACAACACTAGTATATAAATATTTTCATAAATTAATCATTTTCTAATGATTACTAGATGTCAACACTGCAAACAACAGATCACTATTTCAAACCAAGTGAACAAAATAACCTATTATTTATAAAAATTTAGAAAGATTTATATACAAGCAAACCTAAATTAAAGTACCTATTAATAAACTAGTATATATTTTAATATATTAATATAAAGAAAATAAAAAACATAATCATGACTTACTCAAAGAAAGCTGAGATGGGAGTCGGAACACTCATAGTGTTCATAGCGATGCTTCTGGTCGCTGCAGTAGCTGCAGGTGTCCTGATCCAGACTGCTTCTTCTCTTCAGGAAAAAAGCCTATCAACCGGACAGCAGGCAAGGCAGCAGATTGCGACCACCGCGAGAGTGATTGAGATATCTGCCACAGACGGCAGGTACGGCAATCTCACAGATTTTTATGAATACATGAAACTTTCACCAGGTTCCTATCCGATAAAGCTGGACCAAGCAATTTTCACATTTAATACAAAGGACAGGACCTCCAGCCTTAAATACACAGAAGAACGAACAAAATGCGTAAAGAACAACACTATTGGCTATAATACATGGAATGAAGAAGAGTTCGATGAAACACAGTTCTACCAGGACCATATGGTGATTCCTGGTATTGCAGGAGATATAATATCACTTCCAGTCGGAACAGATATTGACCTTGATGAAGATGGTGTAAATGAATCTGTTCTTGTGTGTTCAAATTCCCAGACCTACTGTCCAGCGAGTTATGATGGAGAGTATCTAAAAGTCATTTTAAGCGATTCCGATGATATCTATATCCGATTCTACAATCAGACACACTACGTAAATACGTCAGATACTCCTGCACCACTTTATATGAACAAGACGCCTATAGGAGATTATGGATATATCACGATAACAGGCACAGTACAGGTAGCGAACAGGATTTGGCAAGCCACAGGCAATCTGATGGACATCGAAATCCCAAGAGAGAAGCTTGAGGAGGATTACGACGACGATGGAGAACAGGATTATTTCGCCCTGAACATGAGCCATGCACTGTTCTGGATTTCTTCGCAGCAGGCTGCAGGTTATTATCCGATCTCCATTCCACTCGGAAACGACCTTGATATTGTAGACCATGACTATAATATCGAAGAGAGACCGATAACCAATACCACTGACACTTTCGGTTATTTCAGCATGATAGGCCGAAACTATGATTCAGGATATTTCCCTGAGAATGGAACACTCGAGGTCAAGCCTTACAGGCTTGGCGAAGGATATTTCTCTGTTATATATGAGCAGGAAGGGACAAATCATGTCAAAGGGAATCTTCAGAGAGGAGATATAATAAAGATATGCTTTGAGTCTCCGAGACCGATTGATGAGGATGAGCTAGTCAGATTGAATTTCATTCCCAAGATAGGTACAAACAGCCTGACTGAGTTTGTTTCTCCGGATGTAATCTCTACAGAGAGAGTTTATCTCTATCCATGAATCTCAAATGAATTATAACATGCAAAAACCGATATGTTTATTTCTTCTGATAATTATGATATCTATGCTTTCCTGCACCCAGGATACAGATATAAAAAACACAAAATCCCAGCACCGCTTGACAGAATCATCAGAAGATATAGAATCGAAACAAAACCAGAGACCAGATAAGGATATAGTGGAAAAAGAAGATAAAGAGAATAATCAAGGAAAACCGAAGAGCTTGTCCTATGAAAGGATAAAACAGCCGTTCTTATGGAAAATAGAGAGAAAAAACCCATCGTACCTTTTCGGAACAATACATATGGCAGACAAAAGGCTGCTTGATCTGCCTGATGTAGTAATCGAAGTGATAATTGAATCAGACACTTTCTATTCAGAAGTCTCAAACAAGTATTCATCAGAAGAATGGACCATGAACAGGATGTTATATCCAGAGAATGAAACATTGGAGGACCACCTACCACAAGGTCTTTATCACAGGCTTGAACAATACCTTGACAGAAAAGGCATCCAAATAGGATACATTTCATCTTTTAAGACATGGGCGATAGTGATTGTACTCAGCACCCTGGACTATTCTAATCAGGCAGCACATCTTCCTGTCCAAGACAATTATCTGGAGAACATAGCATGGTCAGAAAAAAAGACAATAGCAAGCATAGAGGACCCGACTGAACAGATAAGGGCTTTTGATGTATTGGATGATGATGAACAGGCAGAGCTGCTATCCACTACATTAGATCTGCTTGAAGACCGGCAACCATCAGAAGTCACAGAGAGCCTGATTCAGGCCTATCTTTCAGGAAATGCAACACTATTGGCAGGCGGGCTGAAAAACTCGTCAGATTATAGCAGTCCAGCAGAAGACAAGATCTCAGAAACGATTTTTTCGGACAGGAACCAGATCATGGCTGACAGGGTAGACAGCATCCTATCAAAAAACGAGGAACAAGGTTTTTTCTTCGCATTCGGCTCAGGCCATTTCACAGGTGAAGACAATGTGATAGACAAGCTCAGAAGCGAAGGATACAATATAACAAGAGCCGAGTTCACGCCGGATGATGATTGCAGCTATGAAACAGAAGAAGGTTACTGTTATCTGCCTTACCAGAGCGCGTTGAAAGAACCAGATCAGGGTTTTGTTTTTGAAGCTTACCCATGTACAGATATAGTTATCAAGGAAGGCGAAAATAAGATATCTCTTCTGAGAAGAGAAGAAAAACTAAGGAAAACAATAATCACGATCAGGGATATAGGCACTGAAAATAATCTGGGCCGTGCAAAGAAGACAGGAACAGTACAAGCCAACAATTATCATGGGGACATGGTAGGATTCATTGAGCTCCTTGATTCGGATGACAGCCCGGTAATAGATAATGGAGAGATCACATTAAGGTTTGAGAACTATTTATCAGCAGAGGAAGATCAAACTCTTTACATGACCAGTTCAGAGGTCACTGAAAAAGATTTCAAGAAGATAATATATTATCATGGAGATATAATAAATGAAACATATGCATATTTTTTCAGGATTGATCTCGACCAATTTTCTATAAAACCAGATGAATGCCTTGGCAAGCTTTATGTGGATTTTAAGGGTCAAGAAGAGATCTCAGGAACACAAAATATTGGTTATTTCGAAATAGCATAGAATCCTATGAAGCACCCATCCATGAATGTCACTATATTGTCAATTATTTTCACTTATCTTTCTCTAAATTAATATATGAAGAAACCTTCTGGAATATGAGCTAGCAACACAGAGAAGCCACGTTGTAGAGATTGAGAGGAATAAGCTTAAAAAAAGCTTATCCTCCTGCTAGCTCACTCCAATCTGCTCAAGATGAAACAGGTTCTATACATAGAAGAGGACAAAGAAAGTGCAGACACAGTAAAGATTCTTCTGAAATCCAGGAACATCGAGGTGGATGTAGCTCCCAGCAGGGAAAAAGGGATGGAGTATGCCAAAAAGAAATCCTATAATCTCACACTGCTAGACCTAAATTCCAACGACAAGCAGGGATGGGATACATTCAATAGCTTGAAAAGAATCAAGGATTCTAAGATAGCTATAACGAGTGTATTCCCATTTTTTAATTCTTCTGCGCTCAAGAAGGGTGGCATTGTTGATTACATAATCAAGCCATATGACAAGAATAAATTCGCTGAAAGGATCACAGCGATTATGAAATGAGGAAAAATATGAAAGGGGAATACTCCCCCAAATTTTGCCCTTTTTTATCAAGCCCCTGATGGGAATTGCACCCACGACCTTTGCCTCTTTGTGCAGCTGATCTGCCGATACCAAGGCAACGCAATACTACTATGCTACAGGGGCATATCGAAGTCTTGAACCTGGAACGACCATGAATCTATGATTCAAATGTTCTGGTAATCTATTCTCTGAGTTTGTCATTTATTTATAAATATTTCTATAGCATGGCTAAGTAAAGTTTGTGGTGCTAATTATTCCAGATTCGAGCCGTCGAATCCGCAATCCCCAGAACTCACCAATAAACTAGGGCCAAACGCCCATAAAAATCAGATTAGATATCGATTCGAAGCGGTGAGTTCTGGTCATCTGGGCCATTTGCTACGGCTGATTTTTTTGCTATGCATATTCTTGCAAAAAGGCAGTGGCTCTGCAGCAAGATCGTGACATGATGTGCAAGCAATCGTATAGCTTCGCAAATCCTTTTTGGCCTAGAAGATGATTAGTACCTTGATTCTGACTAAGCCCTATAGCATACTCAGCTACTCCGAACAAAAAGATTTATATACAAGACTATCTTAAAAACACCATATGGACCATAGGAAGATAATATTGGTTCTTTTCATATTCGCAGTAATCATGACCTCAGTCATGCTGGCGCTGGGACTGATGTCAGCAATTGAACAGCCAGGCGCGCCTTCACAAAGAAGCACAGTCAGGCAGGCAACAGTAAGCTTCAACCTCGAAAAGCCATATGAAACACCAATAGAGACCTCAGGTGAAGCCACATGAAACAGGATGTATCGAACCACACATTAATAGCATTCCTGGTCATTGCCATAATAATATCAGTCGTCGGCACATACATAAGCCTGACAAAACTAGGCACACTGGAAAAAGTAGGCATGATAACAGGATATCAGACTGCTCAGGGAAATATCACACTGACTCTCAGCCAGGACACGACAATCACAATTAACCCCTTGTCCATATCATTCGGTTCTGGATACATAACCAATAATTCAGAATGGGGGATACTGTCTACAAATGCCTCAGGAAAGAACTTTTTCAATGTTACAGGCTTCACTAATGTGACCTACGGCTTTAATATATCAAACGACGGAAACATCCCGCTCAACATCACAGTTCAGTCTGACAAGAATTGCTCTGAGTTCATAGGTACAGAGACAAACTGCAGATTCGCATTCTGGATGATCAACATGACAGCGACGGCCTGCAACGGCACAAATCAGGATACTCTCCTTGACTTCGATGAGACACAGCAGGTCGTGTGCGATTCTCTCATGCCAGAACCGAATCAGGACAGGATCAACGTAAATCTCTATATGAGAATACCTGAATTTGCTCCTTCCGGTGCAAAAATAGTACAGCTCACATTCAATTCTGCAGTATCTGGTTAAAATGAAAAAGATAATATCGACAGCAATGCTGCTGGTCATCTCACTAATGATCTGCATGACAAATGTAACGGGTATCGGGATAGTGACAGATGACTTAAAAAGACAGATAGATTTCAGACCAAACGGCTCATACGAATTCACTTATGCCATCAGGGCAACAACTCCTGGAGATGTCAAGGTATCCTTTATCGATGAAAATTCAGTCAACCTTTCTCAGTATCTTGCAGCTGAGCCTGATAACTTCAAGGGAACAGTGGACGGGAATGTATATCATTTCAAGGTCAGGATGCAATTGCCGGAATCTATAGAGATACCAGGACCACATACAGTCAAGCTCAAGGTTGAAGAGACAGACCTTGAGGCGAAGGGTTCAGTTGTTGCAGCAAAATCCAGCTCAACTGCAAAGATTACAGTCAACATACCATATCCAGGAAAATACATAATGATAAAACGTTTCAGCATTCCCAATGCTGGAGAGGATGAAGAGGTAAGGATTGTGATCGATGCCAAGAATCTGGGAACAGAGACCATTCAAGAAGCAGAAGGAAAGATCACAATCTTTTCCCTGGATTCAGACACCCCGATAAAGAGCCTGACAACCGAATCTAAAGCACTGAGTCCTCAGCAAGAAGCAACTTTCGAAACAAGCCTTATAGCAGGAGAGCTAAAGCCTGGAAAATACATGGCTGAAGCCAAGATCAAATATGAAAGCACAATGTTTACAAAAAAATCCAAAGATTTTTTCAATATAGGGACCCTTGACGTCAGGCTTGTGAACTATTCAAAGAAGATACAAAAGAAAAGCATACAAAAATTATCTTTTCTGGTCGAAAATTCATGGAACAACAAGATAACAGGTCTTTATGCAGAGCTGGTGATAGCTGGCTACAAAAAAGAGATCAAGACTCCTTCTATTGATCTGGGATCGTTTGAAAAGAACTCACTCGAAGCATACATTGACACAGAAGACCTGGATTTAGGAAGATACAATGCTACTGTTGTATTGCATTATGAGGGCCAAAGAAAAGACGTGCCGATAAGCTTTGAGATAGTAGAAAAAAAACCTTCTGAGGACCAAAGCCCAAGCGACATATCAGTAGGTGGAGTTCCGATAAGCGTTGTAACGATAATATTGATTGTGATCGCAATAATCCTTATCGCCCTCAACCTCAATATGCATTGGAACAAGAAAGGTCCAAAAAAAAAGATAAAAAAGGAAAAACCAGGCATGAAAAAACGCTAGACTTAGGATTAGATATTCTCATGGAACTGATGGATTCAATAATACTCAGGAAAAATTTAATTTTTCTGGTCGAATTTTTTCCAATCATAAAATTAAAAAAATTGGAAAAAAATTCATATACTAATCTACGACTTTCGGGACAGCGCCTAACCAACATAAAGCTTAAATAATAACATGTAATCGGCACAGTTTATGGAAAGTAAAAAGAAAAGCCATCTAAAGAAGGTAATTTTTCTGATGATTCTGATATTCATAATAGGATTCTTTGCCACATTGACAATCTACAATACATTCTACCTGATAGCATTCCGCACGATAGACATGAAGGTGACGGTATCAGAAGAGATAGGATTATCTTCAGGCAAAGACATTCTTGACTTTGGGTCTGCGCCACCAGGAGCTACAATAGTAAAATCTGTGGAGATCGACAACACAAGACCGCACAATGTCAAGGCATCAATAAAGGTGACCGGAAACATCTCAAATCTCACTATTCTGACAGAAAATGAGATAGTGATAGGACCCATGGAATCGCATGAGACAAATTTTACTGTAAATATTCCTTTTTCCGCAGCATCAGGAGATTATTCCGGAAAAGCACAGATATTCATAAAAAGGACATAGAAGCTATCTCTCAATCTTTTTCACGATACCTTTGTCTGCATCCAGCTCTATCCAGTCGCCTGTCTTCAGGACCTCAGTGGCAATCCTGGTCCCGACTATGCCGGTCTTATTGAACTCTCTGCAGAAATTTGCTGCATGGCAGAGCATGCCGCCTTCATCTGTGACTATGCCCAAAGCATCCAAAAGAAAAGGTGTCATGTCAGGTCTGGTCATTGATGTGACGATTATCTTGCCTGGTGGGACCGCTGAAAAGTCTGTTGTCTGTGAGACGACCAGTGCCTCTCCCTTGATTGTCTTACTGTTTACCGGAGTGCCTCTGATGGTGCCTGAATTGTCATGGGCCAGGATGTCCCTTTTTATCTTATTGTAGGCACAAAAAAAACCATCATCGATAATTTCGATATTGTCTCCTGAGAAACGCATGATATAGTTTTTCGCCCTCATCCTGTGCAGATGTTCGGCTTTTTTGGCTGTCATATCACCTCTCAGGACGCTTATTATCTCATCTACAGACAGATAAGAGAAATCAGGGGGTTTAGCCCCGCATCCAACCGCAATCCTTTCTGAAAGCTTCCGCATGAATCTTAAGAATCCCATGAAGGTCTCCTTTCGGTAGTCATTGAATCTTGCGATCTGTTCCAGAAGAGAATCATCCATCTCAAGCGAGGAACGTTCCAGATAATGAATGAAATCGATGTAACCGCTGTAAGAAGAGAACAGATCTCGAAATTCCTGGAACCTGTCGATTATCCAGGGAGGGCTCATCTCTTCAACCTGCTCAAGGATATGATAAGGTATTGATGAAAGCCTCTTGGTAGCTTCAAGACCATGTTCAAGCTTCTTCTTAAGCTCAGCAGGCTTGCTGCCGAAACTGTCGATGATCCATCCCTTGTTTCTCTCTATATCCTTCTCTGTCACATAGATCTCTATCAATCCGTCCCTGGATATGTCAAGGACATCATCATAATAGAGGCCGGTCGAATGCGGGCTGTCTTTTAGTACAGAAGAGACTATCATGTGGTGCTCAAGCAAGGTGTATTTCCTTGTTATGAATTTGATCCATTTCATCCCTGGCCAGGGATTGATGGATTATTATATATCACTTTTGGAAAAAAACCAAGAATCAGCCTCGAAGGGAGGTGCAGATTCCAAATAATCAGGGATTGCTGATTATTTCCAAAAACTATAAATACCTAAAAATCCGAAAACATAGACCATGAGCTATCTGAACAAGCTATGGTGGTTCCTCTCTGAGCAGGCAGAGGAGTTCATACTCCTGGCGATAGTCATACTCAATGTTATCGATTTCTTCCAGGCGCTTTCGCCTACATGGGATTTCATAAAGAAGATCGTCTCCTGGACATTGCTAGGATTCCTTCTGAAGAGACTGAGCATCTCGCAGATCATCTTTGGAGAGAAGAGAAAAAATTTCGACACAATATTGATAATAAGCTATTTTTCCCTGATCCTCAAGGACCTGATACATTCATCATCTAGCCTCTTAAAGGAGATGGCAAAAAGACCTCCGCAGTTCTGGGCAAAGATCACGAAAATCAGCAGCCTTCCGTCAAATGTTGAAGTCCTGCACGAAGTTCCGATACAGGACCAGGCACTCAACCTGTCATCGATAACAAACATACCCATAGGAAATTCCCTTTCTGGTTTCATAGACAAGATAAACATAACATGGGACAGCTCTCCGCATGTGCAGCAGTTATACCTTAACCTGACCAATAACATGAGCTCTCAGCTTGCGGTTCTTGAGCCGAAATTCCAGATCCACGCATGGCTCAACGTACTGCAGCAGGATTTTATCGGAGAGTTCTCGATAATCATTGGTGCTGTCCTGATGATTATGCTTGCGCTCTATGCAGCTCTCAGAATCAAGATAATCAGCCCCAGCATGATGTCAGTAATAAAGGAGGAAGGTCCGCCCCCAGAAGGCCTGCAGAAGAAGTTCATCAGGTTCCTGGTGATCCTCATCATACTGAATTTCTTCTACATAGCAGTGTTCAACTTCATAGTGGAATGGCTGGGTATGTCACTGGATGCGCCGATAGTCCTCATAGGAGTCTTCTTTTATTTTGTAGTATGGGTAAAATACCACAAGAGATTCAGGGAAAGCAGCCTTATATATCGGATGGGATCATTCGGTGAAAGATTCTACCAAAGGGTCGTCTCTTCCCTTCACAGCCGAAAAGGGCTGATGCTTGCAGTGTCTGCCATGATTGTCCTGCATCTCCTTACAGAGCTCGGGATATTCATGATTCCCTATACAACAGGGATAAAGAACCCCATGTATTTCGAGTATCTGGGCCCTGACCACAACCCAGTATTCAGCTTCAACGACATCCTGGGATGGGAAGAGGACGAAAGAAGCCTTTTTTCATACGACTACACGCAAGCAGAGGATGCGATAGATAAGTTCAACACAGCCTACATCTATATCATGAACATACTTGCGATGGTATTTCTTCTTTTCATTCCAGCATATCTCTGGTACACTATATTCATGGGAAAGAAGCGCCGGATAAGAGGGATATACCTGATGCTGTTTGCTGCATCAGTATTAATATTCCTGACTGTACCGATATTCAGCATGACCAGCATACCGCAGGAGAATCAGCACCTGAGAGGTGTTGATATCCAGACCCAGCCTATGCCCAAGATTGAATATGAATACCTCTACATCGTCATGGGGTCAATGCTCCTCGGATTAACAGTATTTGGTCTGTCGTTGCAAAAAAAGATACGAAGATACTTAACAATAGGCTGCGTTTTGGTCTCGATGATTTTCTTTATACGATACATCTATCTTTTCTCGACATCAATATCAACATATTACATAGAAGTTACAGGTATGTTCATATCACAAAGCGATTATTTTATGGCAGCATATTTCCTTATTTTTTTCACGATGACACTTATATTCTATGTTTTCGGCACATTATTTTTCTTCTGGCAGCTCATCCTGGATCAAAAAGACAAGATCATTGGGTCTGGCAGTGCCTGAGCACTTTATACCTACCCTCATACCTTTCTTAGTTTTTTTGAGTTTCCTGTGTTCGACCTCAATGGAAGAAAGCTGAAAATCCATGACTCCGGTGGTCGGACCTTGTATCTGTATATTGTCTCCGACAGAGACAGGACTGCTCTCTATACTGATTTCTGCTACATTTATTTTGCTGTAGAATTTCCTAATCCTGCCCACAAATCGCTTTTTGGCTTCAGTCTTCGGCCCGTATGAATCAGTAAAATCAGAGATAGGCCTCCCGAAGAAAAACCCGTCTGAGAAGCCTCTGTGAAAGACGCGCATGAGCCTTTGCTTGAGCTTTTTTGCAGAAGCGTCATCATAACTGCCTTTATGATAAGCATCTATCGCTTCCCTGTAGCAGGATATAACGGTCTTGACATAATCCGGGTCCTTTGCCCTGCCCTCGATCTTGAAACAGTCCAGGCCTGACTCGATGAGCTTGTCGACAAATTCAATACTGCACAGGTCTCTCGGGCTCATGACATAGTTCTCTCCGATTTCATACGAAAAGCCCTCCTCTTTATCCTTGATGATATAATTTCGCCTGCAGGGCTGCAGGCAGTCGCCCCTGTTCGCGCTCCTGCCAAAAACAGACTGTGAGAGGAAGCATCTGCCTGAGACTGACACACACATCGCTCCATGAACGAATGCCTCAATCTCAAGACCAGACATTTTCCTGATTTCCGAGATATCCCCGAGAGTGCACTCTCTGGCAAGCACGATTCTCTTGATACCCTGCTTCTTGTAGAACCTTGCAGACTCATAGTTAGAGCAACTCGCCTGAGTGGATAGGTGCACCGGAATTCCTGCTTCAGAAGCTGCATTGACAACTGCCATGTCCCAGGCGATTATCGCATCTACTCTGTCGTTTTTTGCCTGAGCAATAATCTTCCTCACCTTTTCAAGTTCATCAGAGAACACTATGGTGTTTAGAGTAAGATAAGCTCTCAGCCCGTTCTTGTGGCACTTTTCCACGACCTTGCCTATGCTTGACAGCTCGAAATTCCTGGCAGTCGCGCGCATGTTCAGTTCTTTTATCCCAAAATAGACAGAATCTGCTCCTGAATCTATAGCTGCCGCAAGCATAGTCATGCTGCCGGCAGGCGCCAGAAGCTCAGGTTTTGCTTTGGATACAGTGGCTTTAAACATACCCTGCAAGAAATATGCCTGTTTTATAAATATTATTCAAAAAAATCACTGCAGCAGGTCAAGGTTAATATTTAAAGCCAAAGATCCTCTGGATGTATGACTGCAATCCCAGGAAGACTTAAAAGCTGTTTTCCTTTATTGAAAAAAGTTTTATGGATCCAGTCCGAACATCATCATATCAGAGGGATAACTTATTGACTGGTTGGCAATCATATCAAATGACAGGTTAAGCCATTCATTCGAAGAGAAATTCTTTTTCCACAAAAGGCTCGTGCCCCTGAAATAAGTGCTCTCTACGCTTTTATTATCTGTAGGATGTAAAGAGAAACTAGACATATTGAATTGTTTAGGTACAAGATAATACCATGAGATATTATCAATGGCACAGTCTACATTATTTCTTACGAACAAAGTAGAGTTGTATTGATCCTCGCCTTCAACCTCTATATTCAGAAACATTGTCATGTTTGGATAGTATTTAGTTACACTGTGTATCCTTGAATTGTTGGCCCAGTTTTCATCGTCTGTCAAATTAACAGTTACATTTATTGTCCATTGGCCCTCGCCAGAAGACTTCCAGCTGTAGTTTACAGTCTTATTCGCTCCAGAGACGATTGAGATATATGTTATATTCTCGACTGTTTCGTTTATTTTGAACAATATCTGAGCATTGGCAATATCAGAACCATAATTTTCAATTCTGGCCTGGATCGGCAGGAAGTTTGTTGTGTAGCACGAATCGTTTGAAGGAGCATTTATATCAATCACGCCAAGATCGTATATAAGGACGTTAATCGTAGCGTTCTGGGTTCCACTGTAGCCTTCAGTAGAAATTGCCGAAGAATTTATGTACTGATTACCCGAAGCAGCATCAAGTCCAACATCAAAATACCAAACAGCAGTTTTTGACTCTCCCAAAGAAAGATTCCAGAGATTAATCTTAGAACTGTTGCCTGGAATAAAGCTCCAGTTGTAAGGTAAATCAAGCGTAACATTTACATTCGAAAGATTCGATGTCACAATATTGGTAACATTCAGTGTCATATTAAGATTGGTATCTCCCCTGATAATAGAACTAGGAAGATATATCCATGTTAGGTTGATTCCGGTATCTGTTATGACCAGTGTCTGGGAAAGATTCGTGACATTGGTCACATTATAGAATTGCTGATCAAGTATCTGGCATGTGATATTCTCAGTCATTGAATCATTATAGCTGAATGAGAGCGATGCCCAACCGGATGAATCAGTGAGATTCGATCCAAGTCCAGGTGGCCAGGAATGGTTATTTGAAAAAAAGGTTACATTTACACCAGACAATGGTTCGCTGTTATTGAAATCTATCACCTGGCATCTGACCTCTACTTCCTGGTCTACTGCAATAGTAGACTGGCTGATTGAGCTTGCGTTCAATTTTGCCCAACTCCATATCTCGATTCTGTGCATTGTAGAATCATTGGTGTTTGAGGCTTTGGAGACATTAAGGGTTATATTTTCATACCCTACAAGATGGTAAGGTGAGATAGTATAATTGACATCTGTATCATTTCCGATAACTGTATTATTAGAGAGGAACCATGTTGCGTTATCCGGATCGACACCAGTATTATTATCATCTATGACTGTGCTGTTAAGAAAATATTCCTGACCGCGATAAAGTCTGCTACCGTTGACAGGATTATCAATGGTCACGTTCAGGACAGCAAGAAGCTCTATTGTCTGGCTGTCCGAGAGCACCACAGCATCATAAAAGGTATCATCTATGATGTTGCATTCGAAAAGTTTGTTTCCTGAACCATATGTGCTGGTATCATGGGAGACTTTGGCATGTCCGGTTGAATTAGTATTTGTTGAGCTGATAAAACCTTTTGGACCATAGAACAAAACTCTATAACCCTCTATGCCCGTGTTGGTGTCATTGTCTTCTACTCTGCATATGAAGTCAGTCATTCCCCTTCCAAAACTGCCATTTGGACCAACCCATTGGACTTCACTTCTTCCAGAAAGGTTGAACCATTTGTATGGGACTGAGTCATTTATGTTTCCTACAGAATCATTCACCCATAGATTTATTGCATGCTCACCAGGATTCCAGGAATTATTTGTGCATATTGTATAGTTTGTCCAATTTCCGATGTATGGCTCAGGAATTACACTTTCTATTATAGGATTGGTGATGTTATACTGCGTCTTTGAGTAGTTTATCTGCTCATTCCAATAGGCATATATATCCAGGCATTCATAACGCATTAAGCTCGTTTGGTTTATGTCATAGATTGATGCCACAGGCGGATAGAGATCCCTTCCTTCGACGACAATAAGGGTCTTGTTCTTCTCGAATTCAGAAGAAGCATTGTAATAAAGTTCAGAAGAATCAGTGATATTGCAGGTTATCCTATAGACTCCTGCAGATTCGTTGAATTCATGTCTGGCCCAGCCGGTCGCATTTGTTATGTTCCAGCCTATGAAGATGCCGCCTCTGTAGAAACTTACATTATAACCTTGGATTCCGTTGGTTGTGTCATTCGAGTCAACAACGCGGCATGTCGCATTGGTATAATTGCCCTCACCTACGCTGGTAGGTGAAAGCTGGATATCAGAAATACTCGCCCATCCCCAGACCTCGATGTTCATAAGAGGAGTCTGATTATAGTTGTCAGATGTGTCATTTCCATACTGGCGCCACCCCATAATACCAGGAGTCATAGTAGAAGGGAGGACATATGTTATATTAGCCCACTGGGCTAATCCCGACAAAGGATAGTCAGAAACATTTGTCATGCTTGCGGAAGCATTCGTTGCCAGTATCGCATAGGCCAAAGCTGCATTGTCGGTCCAATTAGTAATAAAAGTAACATTATCTGTCTTATGTGCCAAGGCAGGACCTGAAACATTGTAGTATTTCGGAGGATCATATTCTTTTATGAAAAGGCTCGTTGTATTTTTGTATCTGTTATCTGTCTTGTACCAGCCTTGCTCAGATATGTTGCATTCGATGCCATAGATTCCATGTGTGGCTGGAGTATAATTATATAGTATATAACCATCATCATTTGTGAGATTCCAGTTAATCAGTACCTCGTTTGAATATATAGTAATATTATATCCAGGTATCGCAGTATCGTTTGTATCGTCCTCAATACTGCAGTTTATAAGGACTGTCTTACCAATACCCATATAGGATGCATTGAGGGTAAGGTTATCTACATAAGCCAGACCAAAGATAGAGAAATTTAGGTATTGAAGACTATCATTCCAGACACCTGAAGGGTTCTTGGCCTGTATCTGGGAGACATGTCTACCAAGCAACCAGTTCTGGTTTGGATTGAATGTATGATTTGTCCAGTTTTCAGTGTTAGGTGAAGGAAGCGAGATGCTATCTGAGATAATACCGGGTATGGTAGCGTTGTAGTAGACATCCGCTTCATCTATCTCATTATTCCAGCGAGCATAGATCATAGTAGTGTTGTAAGTCCTGATAACTTCAAGAAGAGACATGTTATAAATATCATTATAGAGTTCTGGTGCATCCTGCACTTCTTCTATCACATGGAACAATGAGTCATCCTGTTTTTGGAAAGTAGGATCGACCAGCTTGAATTTCACAGGATAATCACCAGTGGTATTGTCTGGAGATATATTGACAGCATAATAGAATGTGGCTTTCTTGTCAGCAGATACAGTCCCGCCTGTAATGCTTGTGTTCCATGTGAGGTTTCGGCTCTGAAAAGATCCATTCTTAACAACACTCCCGAGCTCAACTTTATACCAGATATCCGTTGTCTGAAGTATGCCCCAAGAAGAATTAAGACCATAATGACTGACATTCACCAAGCTCAGATCCCAATCTGTAGAACCTGGTTGGTTGGTTGCATCTATTTCTATCCTATAGCTCCTGTTTACAAAGAGGTTGAATGTCTTATTCGTACCAGAATCTACAAGGTTGCCTCCAGCATATCTGGTAGCAGAGGTTACATTATAGATCCTTATGGTATCAATTGTCACATTGACTGAAGGAGGCAGGATAGTAAAGTTCATATAACCCTCAAGCGGACCATTTTTGCTCTGCAGGACACCACCATAAGGAGTGACCATATATGCAAGCAGCCTGTATGTTCCGGCATCATTGGTGGAAGTACTCCAAGGAGAGGGGTTCCATATCTCAGACAGATTAAGGAAAGAACCGTATGGCACTACCCTGAATCTAGAGGTATCTGAATCATTGATATGGGTGTCAAGGTTTTCCCAGGTACCTGCATTATCTTTTTGTATCTCCATAATGAGTTGTCCCCTGAAAGAAGATGTAGAATGCTCGAATATCGCAGAGCCATCTGTCTGTTCACCGCTTACAGCTATGTTTACAGGTTCATCAGTATAGGTCCTGGCAATAAGATCATAGGAGTATCCGAATGGATCATTCGCAAGATGGACGATACCGAAAGCATTAGGCGTTATGGATACTGCCTGCTCTGCTTCATAATTATCATTTACCCACATCTTCAGATGGCTACCGTTGTAAGCAAGTCCTTTTGTGGTCACTGTTCCTGTAGAATAACCGTTCGTCGTTGACTGCATGAGATTCGCGTCATTTCCAGAGGTCTGATTGTTGATTCCATCTGTTCCGCCATCATACACATCATCAGTTACAATAGCCTCATAATATGTTGTGCCTGATCGAATCATAACACCTGTCGCATCATTATCTCCGGAAGCGCCTCTTGCCTCAACATAAAGTTTTGGAGCAGATACACCAGTTGGAAAAACAGCCCAATCATCATTGTTTCCAGCATCATCAAGTCTGGGTACTGCTGTATTCCATGTAAAGCCACCACCGGCGGTTCTGTCCCTCAACTGCGCCTCTGTATACTGAGAAGAGATATCAGATGAGAAATTATCCGCCCAAAGATAAGTATCATTGATATTGCTGAGATCTTCAACATCAGAGGCATTATAGTACATATGTATAATTGTATTATTCTCAAAGGTAGGTATCTTTAGCCATATCTTAGCTGTCTGAGAAGAGCTGTTCCATGATTCGCACCAATGATTAATCAATGTATACGTAGAGCCATCTTCCCAGATGAAGCGCAGGTCACTTCCATCTGTTCCAGAAGAGAAATCAAAATTAGTACTAGTAAGATTCAATTCAAGGTTATAGTCAGACATGCTTTCTGTAGTAGTTATGTTCAGTATTCTTCTTTTACCCCAGCTCTCATTCCACCATGTCCTGTCAAAAGCCGGTTTGAGAGTCACATTCTCGTACTGATTGTACGATGTCTTATTCAGCTTGACATTTACTGTAGCATTGATAGCAAGCAAGAAGCTCTTAGTAGAAGTCGTATTGAAGCTTCCTGTTGAGTCATTCGCCCATAGGTAATAATAGAAAGTGCCATTCTGCCAGGTATCTGTGAAATTTGCACTGTAGTTGCCCGAGCCTATATGGGTCATATTCAGGGTAAGGTTAGTCATATTTGGATACCTCACAATCACCTTTACATCACCAAGTGCATCATCATCTGTCACATTTGCCCAGATTGTTACATTGTAGCCGTACCCTACAGGGTCAGGAGAATCATAGATGTCTTTAATAGTCGGCTTAAGTCCAACATCCAGAACAGTCGTACTGTTAGATTTCCGTGTGAACCGGGCTGCGTTCTTCCTGTAGGTCACATTCAGCGTGTGTTTCCCCAAAGATACAGAACTGTCAATATTGTAATTCACAACAGCCGTACCAGCTGCATTGGTCACACCAGATCCGATAAGTGTGCCGTCTGTTTCATCATAGAAGTAGACAGTCTCACCAGACAAAGCAGAACCATTATCCCACCAAAGCACAGCAGTGAGTCTGACAACCTCTCCTCTGCTGACGTTAGTATCATTCAAATAGTATTGGTTGAAAGATGTATTTGCCCAAACAGTCACGAAGATATCCTTAAAATCAGATTTGATGTTATCGCTTGAAGTGTTCAAGGTAACTGTCTGAACACCCAGACCAGCCTGATATCCTATACTGAATGTCACATTGTTCCATAAAACCTGACCTGAAGGAAGGGAAGTGTGGTTCGCTTCAAGTCCGCCAGATATGTTTGTCCAGTTATAGGGGACGGCTGTATAATTAAGAGAAGCGTTATATGCATCAACTGAGCCATTTGTATTGTTTGCGTATATTTTAAAATAAGCAAATTCGCCACGCCTAACTGAAGAATTATAGGCAAGGTCAAATATCTCGAGTATACCTCTAGACCGGACTTCAAGTATAGCATTCTTGACCTGAGTCCAACTTTTATTCATGCCAGATGGATTAGTGTAATTTATCGTGAAGTTTACATTGTAATCACCGGCTTCCACAGTTTGGTTCGCGATGATGTTAAACATTCCAGTCTCATTCAATCCTGCTGTTAAATTATAGAGATTGCATATGCTGCCGCTTTGGCCAGAGAGATTACAACTGCAGTTAAGACCTGTGATATTTGGACAATTTAAGGCAATAGTAACGTTTGTCAGGTTTTTGCTCCAAAGGTTTGTCATAGTTAGGTTGAAAGCCACATCTTCATCGATATAAAGCCTTTCCAGATTATTTGTGACAAAATAATCTGGCATATTGTGTACAGTCAGGAATTCAGAATCATTGAGTGTGGAGATTCCGTTGGAGATGACCATACTCACATTCCAGGTCATAAGATATGTACCGGAGACAATATCCTTAGGGATATAATACTCATTGGAAGAGTTATCCCATGTCTCTGTCTCAGTAGTATTGAATACTATCGTCCCGAAATTTTTCATCTCATTGTTGGGACCAAAACCCACATAATCAAGTCCGAATTCATCCAGAAGAGTGAGGGTTACATTCGAATTGAAGCCGGTATTATTTATAGCTTTAACGGTGATATTTATCCAGTCTATATCATCTGTAGTCTCATATTCATTTATTGAATCCTCATATAGGTTTTCATGAGTAAGATTGGTCATGGCAAGACGAGACTCACGGATAGTAAAATTATAATATGCAACCATGCTGTTTGCATTGTTGTCAGTTACTATTGAACTTGCCAGTTGTGGCGAACTTGTGTTCTTGACAAAGGCAATCTTCACCCTGTACCAACCAGGAGGCTCATTGCCAGTGTTCCAGGCGCCTGAATTCCAGCTTGATTGTATATCAAGGAAACTACCTGAAATAGTCTTCAGATTACCGAAAGCCCAGTCATTTACCACTGCAGGATTTATATCCTGCCAAGTTGTCCCGGTCCATCTCTGGACAACTCCCCATCTATATCCCTTTATTGGGGTGGAGAAAAGATTGAAAAATCCGGTCGCAGATTCCTTTTCACCAAAAGAGACATCAATGTCAGGTGCGATTTTTCTGGCCTTGAAATTATAGAGATAATCACCATTATCACCCATCGCAAGAGTCACAAAACCAAAAGCATCAGGAGTAAGTGAAAGTATAGCGTTTGCCTCAAAAACGCCGTCGACGTACATACTAAGGTTGCTTCCATTATAGATTGCAACAATGGTATGGTTACCAGATTGTACATCAATATCATCAAAGGAGCTTTGTATCAAGGAAGGAGAATTGCCCACAGTCTGCGAGTATATTCCATCTGTAGCCGTAGGGTAATTAGATGTTATGAAAGTCTCATAATAAGTGGCGCCTGACCTTATAAATAGGCCCATACCATCATCATCTTCACCCTCAGTAGTAATCTCCAAATGCAGTTTCGGTCCACTCAGTCCCGTAGGGAAAGCGCAGATATCATCATTGCTATTGTCAACCTCGATAAGGCGGTTTGCAGTATCCCAGGTATATCCTGCCCCTCCTCCTCTGTTTTGAAGTTCGACGATTGAATATTGTGCACTTTTATCAGCGCTTCCATTGTCGTACCATAGATAAACATCGCTCTCGTTTCCAAAATCACTGACCTGCCCGTTTCCATAGTACATATTGACGGTTGTTGCATTCTGTAGCCTCATGAGTTTGACATAGATTGTGGCTGTCTCAGCGCTATCATCCCATTCCTTGACCCAATGGAAAAGCACATCCTCATTAGAACCATTTACCTGAAGGAATTTTAAATCAGAACCGTCGGTAAGCTCCCAATCCTCAAAATTGGTTGAGTTAAGCTCAAGTATAAGAGTGAAGTTAGTCTGGTTTTCTGCTGTATACAGGTTGAAGGGCTGCCTGAATGTAAAATCCTGCACAACTGCATTTGAAAATCTGCCTTCTATTAGGACATCTTCATTACTGATGTATTCATCTTTTTGCGCCATTACATGTGTTGAGCTTTCTATTCTCACTTCGAAGGTATCCGTCGCTACTGTTGAGATTCCATCTGTGTTGACACCGGTTATAGTGACAAGATAGGTTCCAATATCCCAGGTATCACTGAAATTATAGCTGTAGTTTCCGTCGCCCATATCAACCATCTGGTCACGGAACAAAGTACCATTTGGAAGCGTGATAGTGATATTTGTATAATCCATGCCAACCTCATCAGTAGCTGTTGCATTAATCTCTATCTTTTGTGCATTGCCTGCTGGATCAGGATTGATCGAAATGTTGCCGACAACAGGGTTTGAGCTTATGGTTACTGTCGTAGTAGCTTTTGAGCCAAGATAATAGAACTCATAGTCTTTGTGGAACCGAGCTGTATAAGTATGAAGACCTGTGGTCTCTGATATGGGTATTGTATATTGAAAAGAGAACTGGCCTGAAGAGCCGGTCGTAGCAGAGCCAAGATAAGTAGAACCTTCATAGAACTTTATAGTCTTGTCTGGTATTGCAACAGACAGGTCATCAAACAGATTACCGGAAAGCGTTATCGTATCGCTTCTTGCTGCAGGATCAGCGCTTGAATCAAAGCCAGTTATCTGGGTCTCTGCAAAAACGTAGATGATCTTTTCGTTGCTGTAGTTTAAGAAACTGCAGGAACCCTGGCCTTCTGCACGCAAACGAAACTGGAACTTCCCTCTAACCTTTGGAGTAACCGCATTCCATTCAGGATAGCAATATTCTCCTCTATTCATGATACCGCAAAGATAAGGGTTCGTGGTCGTTGAAAATGTCGTATCTGTGGATGACATATCAGAGAATGTGGGCGAAGCAGTCACATAATTCATTATAACTGAACTCAATTCAGGTGTACTGTTAGTTAATGAGGAATTCATGACAACGAGATATTGAATGTATCTTCTGCCTTCTGATGTGATCGAAGACCCATCGGTCTGTTCTGTCCAGTCTGTCCAATAAGAATCATCATGCGAAGAGCGGGTGTATATTTTCAATGATGTTGAAGAAGGCTCTGATGAATCAAATTCTATATCTCCCCAAAAAACAGTTGATGCGCCGGTGTCAAAGCTATCTGAAGTATAGTTTCCAGTGAGCATAAAAGATGAATTCTCCTGCTCAAGCATTGTAATGCTTCCGTTAGGACCTTCCTCCCTTGCGAAGATCCAGTCGAATATGGCTGCATCTCCACCACCATCACCATCGCTGACCAGATACAAGGGACCAAAAGTGGATCCTGTGACATTATTGATCCTCCCCTGGGTATCATCGAAGAAAGCTGACCAGCTTGAATCGACCCAGACACGATAGATATGGTAAGATCCTTCGTCTGACCATCTGGCCTGACCTGAATTTGTCTCGTCGTTCCACCATCTGTTCCTGTCTATTGTAAGACAATTACCGCACCCATCATCATCCACAAAATTCCAGGTACCGACCCCTATACCGGAATCCCAATCACCGCAATTATCAGCTGTAGACCGGAGACTGAATTCTATGATAGTACCTGCAGATATAGAATATTCGTTGGAAAATACATATTCCCATTCATCATTGTTGTCACCAACGAACTCACCACCGGATATGGTGAAATCACCTTCATTGTTGATCCATTTGGTCCCGTCCAGGCTGGACCCGTTGAAGGTATCGAAAAAATCAAAAACATTGTCACCATTAGAAGTATTTGAAGCGCTAGGATTTCCATAATATATGAAGAACATCTCGTCTGTATTGACTTCAAAACCAGGCGCGCGTATCCATATCACAGCATCTGTAGAGTTCTCGCTCTGGACCCAGTGAGGAATCACGTTTTCGATTCCTGTTGTCTTGTTGACATGTATCATCCTAATGTTACCGAAACTGTCGGTTGCGCCGAAATCAAGGTCTGAACTCGAAAATACCACTTTAACAGGATAGTCTGTCTTGGCTTCTGTCAATGAAACATTGAATTTCTTCCTGTATGGCCAGGCTTGGTCATACCAGGAATCTGTAGATGTATTGGGTTCAAGTGTCAATTCATCAGTTATACTCATGTTGTACTGAATGGTATAGGTTGAAAAATCTGAATAATCATCCTCGATGAAGGCACCTGCCTGTCCCCTGAGCTTATACTGTGCTGTCGTGGTTATGTTGCATGAATTCTCAGGAGAATATACAGAACCGTTCATGAAGAAATCTATGAATCTTTCCTGGTATATCTCATCCGGCTCATCAAGCAAGACATCAGTCTCTACAATCCAGCTAATCATCCAATAGGAAAGTATTGGTGTCTGGGTTGTATTTTCCGTTTCAAGTTCTGCATAGACCTTTAGCCTGTCATGCCCAAATGCGCATCCTGAGATATCGTATTGGGTTATCGCTTCTCCTGTCTCGAAATCGCACACAAGATTATCATTCTGATCATATATTGAGTAAGATATATTTGTGTCTTCTGGTATAGTATGCGATACTGTCAGATATTCCCAACTGGAAATACCTGCAGGCCGGATGACATCAGAAGTTATATTTCCGACAGAATGCAAAGTAACTTCCTCACTTCCGAGGCTGGCTGAATGATAGTCTGCAGTCCTATTTAGATATATTATCCAATCCAAAGCTGCCCTATCAGATCCCCCATTGTCTGAATCGCACCACATCTCGATTCCTCCAGTTGTCCTGCTAGTATCTGAAGCAGTCAATGTTGACTGATGATAATCATTATAGAATGTCAGCGAAGATCCGCTGAATGTTGCCTTTGCCCTGACCCAGAGGTCCTGTGGTACAAATGAACTGTACTGAGCATGAGTGGTCCCGAAGTTGTCCTCGACAATACCGCAATTTGCGGCATCTCTGGAATCCAGCATGAAAAAATATCCTTCAGCAGTATTATCTGTATCAGGTTCACGTACTCCTACAGCCCCATCAAAATCTCCGTCACTATCTGTAGTCTGCATCCTCCAATATAAAGTTCCGTTGGCAAAATCATTGCTTGAGACAAAAGAGGGCCTGTCACCACCTGCATTCCAGTATTCCACATAGCCCTCACCAACAGGAAATCCCCAGCCATTTCCAGCTATGTCATCCCATCTTGTCATATCAAGATCACCAACATTAAAACCATCGAAAAAATCAAAAGTTTCGGTACCATTATTATAGCTGCTGATCGATGCAGACGGATTACCGTAATAAAAATAAAAAATGTTGGTGGAGCTTGAGTTTAGGTAAGGTGCCAATATCCAGACTCTTGTCTTCGAACTGTTACAGTATCCCTCTTCGTTCCAGAAATAGACCTGCTGCTCTGCTCCAGAGCTCTCATTAAACCAGGTTATTCTGATGTCTTCGCAGTCACCCTGTATTTTCGAATTTGAGACCATGTCACGCGAATCAAAGTTAAAGTCAAATGCATAATCCGCCAGCTCAGGACCGGTGATAGTGACATCCACCTGCCTCTTGTACTGCCAGCAACCAGCCTCAAACGAATAGTTATGGCAGGAAGCGTTCAGTTTCACACCATAACTGGCTGTCGCATTGAACTGTATCTCATTTGAATCATTTACATGACTTATATTCCTGAAATCATCCCTAAAATAACCGCCCGGATTGAAACCTAGCTGATAGGTGATGTTATCAACAACAGAGCTTGAAGTCTCATTGAAGTAATTTCTTGCCTCTAGATATACTTTCTTTATACCGAGAGAAGAATTGCATCCTAATGAGCTGTTTGTCAGATTGAAGTCTTCGTAGATATCCGGACTCGAAGTGGCATTTATCCATCCAGACCAAGCCGAATCATTGCATGAAAGCCTGTAAGAATGGATATAATCGCCATAGATATAGAGGTCGACAATTTCATCGGATGTATAGTCAGGATCGCCTTCGTTGATCTTAAGGACTGGGCTTGGTACTGGCACGTCTATTCCAAAGAAAACGACGCTATAATCAATTACACCAGAATTGTTGATATAAACATAGACGAAATGCTGGCTCTGGTTAAGGGTTGACAATTCAAGGGTTATGTTTTCAGTGCTTGGATACTGGCTGCT
This sequence comes from uncultured Methanosarcinales archaeon, assembly GCA_964390375.1. GTDB lineage: Archaea > Nanobdellota > Nanobdellia > Woesearchaeales > DSVV01 > CAYMIF01. The sequence continues at coordinate 24,756 of CAYMIF010000009.1, read as the reverse complement.
GTTTGAGCCGTTATCTACATTGTACCAGGCATCATAGCTATTGTTGAAAGTAGCATCAAGAAGAGGGGTGTAATCCGATAATGTTGCATTTGTAGGAGAAACAATTGTTATGGCACCAGATCCTACCTGAAATGAGACAGAAGCATTTGCAGTATTTCCAAAATAATCCTCGCAATGGTAGGTAACCGTACGAAGGCCGTATGTTGAGTATGATCTGTTTGAATACAGATGAGTGTCATTGACCTTTGTCATATTTGTGGTGTTGGAACTTATTGTATAGCTACAGTTTTTAGCCCTCTTGCTCACGGAAATATTGAACCATATATTCTCTCCTATGCTGTATACTATCGACTCTGGAGAATCAATTGTAATCACTGGATCTGAAGACATGTCTTCTACCATGATATCATCGAAAAGAACCTCTGCATCCTGCACATAAAGTACTATTGTTCCATTTTGATTGATATTGTTGGTATCATCGGCTATTATGTTATAATCAGACGGTTCTGACTCAGAATCATTCCAGATTTTTGCACGTATTGTCGTATTAGTGCCGCTTCTGTTAATCCTGATATCAAAATTCTGCCATACACCAATAGCAGGAATTCTACTGGTCTGCCAGTCAGAAACAGGGATATTGTCAGGCTGACCCAACGGCTCTGATGCTATAACCTCATAACCAGATGCTCCACCGCCTTCCTCATATACTATTCCATTATAGTATGACGAATTCCGGTAATAGAAATATATACCAAAACCCCAGTTATTAAGAGTATAGTTCTGTTCGACTTTCGCCTTAAACAATATCCTATAATCTTCCCAAAGATAGGCAGTAGAGGAATTATATACAGACCACCTTTGGCCAGTGCCTGCGGTATCCCCACTGTACATCTGGTGAGTAGAATTATCAAAGGTCAAAAAAGAGTCATCCAAGACCGTCGCAAGTGTTGAATAATCGACCCAGTCAGTCGCATTTGAGGTATTGGGATATGAATCGAAATCCTCATAGAGCAGGAAAGCGTAATTATGTGCATATTCTAAATCATTGCCAAACCTGAACTCTATATGATGGCTTCCTGTAGTGACGACATTATTTTCAAGATGGGATAGTTCATCGCATTCAAAATCAGCTATAACAAGGCTTATCACGTTCAAAGATTGGTCATTAGCAATAGAATTCAAAGGAATATACTTGCCCTCCGATGTAACGGCGATCATTTGATTACTCAAAGATAGATTACCACAATAGAAATCAAGGAATTTAAGGTCATCTTCTGTCGAGCCGGCATCAACCAAGAATTCTGTCCAAGAGGTATCATTTGAGGGTGAGATTGTCAGATTAGATTTTCCGGTTGTATTTAGCACAACAGTCCAGTTTCCAAAAAGTGTGGGATAGCTCTGTACATTCATGATTGTCAGATCCACCACAATCTCAAATTGCTGTTCTGAAAGTTTAGGAGTTATCCATTCTAGCCGGTCATATTTATCATTTTCGTTAGTATCCAATAATTTTACATCAAACCGAGGATCATTCATTATGTCCAATTTTCTGTTTCCTGCCTTCCAGTATATCTTCACCTGCGGCCTTGTAGATTCTGGAATGTCAGTAAAGGAAACAATATTCTGATAGTGGATGGATGCATTGCTCTTGATAATGACATCTTTTCTGTATTCAAAACCTTTCTTTCGGGCTTCTGACTCTTGCTTCTGTGGAGCTTTTGTAGTGTACTCGATCTCATAATTGTCTGAATCATTTGACAATAGGAGCGACTTTTCTGAATTAAGGATTACCTTCTGGCTCTTGTTTTTAATCTCTTTAATCTCATTATAAATTTTTGCCTCTTCCTTTGCAAGAACTAGCTTCTGTATATTTGTGGCTTCTCTCTTCTTCTCTTTTAGGGCCATTATCTCTTCCTGAAGGCTTTCGGCCTTCTCGGGTATTGAGAGTTCTTCAAGACTCAAAATCTTTCCTTTAGTGACCACTGGAGCATTGACATTCTTTCCTTCCATGTCTCTGATAATGATTTCTCTGGCTTCTTTTGGAACGACAACTGATAAGAATTCATTGCGAGATGATATTCTGGAATCGATTCTGACTTTCCATCGAACAGGCTCTCCGATCTTTGCATCAAGTTGTACGATCTCGAATGAATCCTTATCATAACCTGATTGAGGCGAAACATTTGATATATTTAGTATATGGATCAGATCGACCGGAACAGACTCATTGACTTTGCTTAGGTTAATTGAATATTTTGAAAAGCCAGCCTGGTTTATTCCAGAGGGCAAGGTTGCATTTGTCTTGTTCTCTGAGATATCTTCTTTTGTTATATTTGAAATACCATCAGATGAAAGATTCTGATAAAAGGTTAGATTGTCTGATTGGTTAATAGACCGGTTGATAGATAGATTATTTACTAAACCAAGATCTGTCTGATTGTCAAATGTTGTATTGGTCATATTTTGGCTGAAATTTGTGTAAGAGCCATTTATTTCAGAATCTAAAGAATCTTCCTCTGACTCAGGGATTATTTCAATCGAGACATTGATAGAACTAATCTTGTCGTCGAATATTACTTTCTGCTTTCCTGTAAACCCAGGATCTGGAGATATTACCACAATCTCATCGCTGAAATCTATTGATATGTTCTCAGAATGGTTGTATGATATATAGCTGAGATGCTCAAGATAATCAGAGAGATTTAGAACAAGGCTAGAATTTTCAGAAATCAGAAAATCATATCTCCTGAAATGATCTTTTTGATCAGACACAAGTGTTCCATCCAAAAGAAGTACTTTTGCCCCTTTCAAGAACTGCGTCTCTTCAGCTGAACTATAATAGCTGATTCTTTTAAACTTGATTCCATCAACAACAACCAGGGAATCTGTGCCGAAATTCTCGAACCTGACTAATGAGCTCTTATTTAGATTATATGCTCCTATGTAGTTCCAAGTACCTCCGTTTATCTTCTGGTTCAATTCAACAAACTCTACTCCATCCATTGACTCGATGATCACAGGAACCTTCGATGAGAAAGAATCAGAGGATGGATGATAGACGTAAATCTCATAGCTGTCAGCCATAAGCTTAGGTTTGAATATGACGCTCTTGAACCCCTTTTCCATATTAAGATCATGGATATAATCGACGCCAAGAAATCTTTTTATCTGGTTGTCAGAGACCCATCTTCCTAATTCCAGACCATCCTTATTATTGAGAACCAGAACATCAAGTATTTCCTTACGACTGAATCCGAATGAGGAATTGACCGAGAAATAAATAAATGCGGTCGAGTCAATGTTTGCATCAACATTTGGGAATTCAACCAGGAAATTACCTGATCTGGAACCATTCTCATAACTTTCAACTGATATACTTCCCGGTACATCTCTTTTTCCATTAAAATATACCGGTTTGAGGCTTGATATGTCAACATCTGGAATAAGTTTCAGATAGCAACTTATTATAAAACTCTTATGATGAACCCCAAGATTCTCTGAGAAACGGATAGGAATCCTGTAGCTAAACTTTGAATTATACCAAACAGAAGACTCATGAAGTGTCCTTTCATTGTTGTGCATATTCTGATCAGAGAAATCATTCCCATCGATATCAAGCAGTCGAGCTTTAGCAGAAGAAACGCTATAATACTTTTCCTTAGGAATAACAATTGATGATATTTTTTCTGCCTTAACCACTATTGGTTGTTCAACAGACCAGTTATCTGGGCCGGATACTATTGTGAGATTAAGTAATGCCTGAGCATCATGCTTACCATAGTTCTTTATTTTCACAATCACGTTTTCATTTATATCATCTATTGACACAACAGCAAGATCTCTCTTCACTGAATTTTCGGTCATGGAAGCAATAGGAGCTACCTTTACTATGTCAGTAGCAGTCTTTTTCACTGCAGGATCAAGACTAGATACTGCAGTTATGGTTATAAAATCAGAGATCCCTATACCTGCAGATGCAGGAATCTGTACCCGCAGTATAAAGCTCTTTTCTTCACCAGGTAGGATTTCACCCATGTCGATTATATCATCCCTGTCAGTATCATAGAGCTTCTTGCCTGATGAGGGATCTATGAGTTGGAATGAAGAAAAATTGGACCTCACGATTATACCAACAGCATCATTCTGAGCATAATTATTATTTACTATAGTATGTTTAAATTCAATCTCAGAGTTCCTGGTGGCAGTAGCGCTGTAGTTTCCAAGGATATCTATATCTGGCTTTGAACTGCGCAGGTCTAAATATGAGATTTCAACATCAGTAAAGTTTCTGTAGTCTCTGGCAAATAATTCAATGAAATACCTGCCGCTAGGCATATTCTCCGAGATAAAAATTCTAAATGAAGAATTGGATTCTTTTTTTGCTATCGCGGTTCTGTTTGGATAATACATCACAAGATCAAACTTTGCAGGTACAGCAGGTTTTATGATAGGGGTCATCACAACAAGATCACCCTGGATTATGACTCCCTTATTGAATTTGATGTCTCTGAGAAAAAATGCTGGCTCACCGTTCATGTCACCACTATTGTCACGAAAATATAGATATAGGTCTGAATCAGCATATACCACCAAATTATCGTGATCCATATACCAGTTCTCTTGAATATCCAGATCATCATTTATGATACATTTAATCTCCATATCTTCAGGAATTTTGAAGACTACCCGCTTGATATATGAAGAACTCTGGATAGATAGATTCTTGCTATTCGGATAGCTATCTAAACCTATTTTTACCTTGTTTTGGTACCTTATAGTTGATATGTTAAATTTCTCTGCATGTTCATCGATAACGCTTGCTTCGAATATTACATTGGTTTCAGTTACCTCGTCCATAAGACCAGAAGGTACAAAGACTTTATTATCTGTAATATGGACTTTGTGCCTTGATTTGTTGATTATTATATACATATCACTAATATTGAGTATATGCTTTTCAATAATAGGTGATATATCGATGAAATTATCATTATGCTCTTTTGAAAGCGAAATCTGCCCTAATACATACATCCCACCAAGGTTGTCTGGAACAACTTCATACTCATGCATGACAAATGTATAGGGTTCGACAGACATGTTAAATCCCCCGACATGCGAGCCGTAGATCTCGTCCTTGACCAGGAAGACGTTGACCTTGTATTCACCGTCTGTCTTTCCCTTGAAATTCAGCAGGTACTGTCCACGAAGTATCTCATCAGCGAACAGGTTATAAACACGGCCGTCAGGATCTGCGATCCTCACATTCACAAGAGCATCCCGCAATGGCTTATCATCATATTCCGCCTTGATGCTGAACGCCTGGGTTTCATTCATATAACTATGCTGCCTGTAGCTTACATTCATCTCAAGCTCTGAGGACCTCGAGAAAAGTATCGAGAATCCGGTCCTGGAAGAAAAATAATTGCTGTTGTGTGATATCCTGGCAAGGATCTCATAATCTGTAAGCTCAATATTCTGTGCAAGATCGCAGGCAAAATCGCATGACCCAGAACAGTCTATTTCACAAAGTGGCTTGAAAAACGGGCTGCTGGAGCTTGTCACCATGATCTCCACACTCTTATCAAGCGGCGTGCCTCTGTCAGATATGTTCACTGATCCAGTAATCTCGACAGGGCCGCTTGAGTAATAGAATGAATCAGGTGTATGGATCTCGACCTTAACACCCGGCTCCCGCACCACAAAACTGTCGGTCTTCTCTTCTTCCTGATCATCCATCGTGACCACAGCACGTATCTGATGCACACCTTTCTTTATCGGCTTGAAGCTTCCCCTGTAATTGCCGTCATAGTTGCTCTGAAGGCTCACTTCAACCTCATTGCCGTCTGGCTCCACAATCCAAAGCCTTGTTGGGATCGACAGCACCAGTATTCCATTGATCCTGGTATTTATCACCATGTTGATCTCATCATTGAGATCGACTTCTTCTTTATCCTTAGCAACAGATATCTGCATTTGAGGAGATGACTGGGAACCGACTGACCCTGCCATGAGCAGAAGCATTGCAATGGTGAATAGAACTAAAGATAACCTGTTTGCGGGCTTCTGCCCAAAACTCACCTCTTTTTGTCTTCTCTTCATCCTATTCATCCAAAAAACTTCTATATGCCTTCTTCATCGGCTTCTCCGGAAGGGTTGAGAATAGCTCTATCGCCCTGCTGCGCCTCAGTCCGACCTGTTTTTGTATCTCATTCAACGGGACGTCTTTGAGATATGCGTGAACAATGTGGGTATACCTGATGATCTGGGGATTGACATCAGGGATGCCTCTGTTCAGAGAATAGCTCTGCACCAGCTGCCTTATCCTTTTGGTTGTCATGCAGGGGCTCTGTCTGCTCGACAGAAGATAAGAATCAGGCTTTGATTTTGCAGTCTGTACGCGTAAGATCTTTACCAGATGGTCAGAGATATAGGAATAGCGGGCAGGGCTGCCTCTGTACCCGCAGAGCCTGATCCTGGAAAAAGAAAGCTCAAGGTCCTTGACACGGATCATAGACAGCTCTTTCACAGTACAGCCGGTCTCATATAGAATTTGGAAAATCAGGCTATCCCTGATAGGCATATCCTGACGTTTCAGTCGCTTCCACTCTCTAAAGCTCAGGTATCTGAGCCTGTGATCACTCTTTTTTTTCCCCATCTAGTTTCACAAAATCGCACAATTTCCGAATTAATCCAGAAAAAGGAAACTAACATTTAAATATTTTTTGGTGGTAACCCGGAAATATCGTTGTCAATCAAACCCCCAATTAAATACTGGAAATGGGAAACTCATGAGTTTTTATACCTTTTGGTTTGCAAGGCTTCATTCCTTGATCCGAAACAGGAGTGTATTCAGAAGAAGGATCCCTGAAAGGACAAGCAATGAGACGTACATCGACCAGCTCTCAGAGATAAAGCCGATGACAGGCAGGAGCACGATCTTTCCGAATGACTTGGACAGGGAGAGAGCAGAGCCGAAAGTCGCCCTTTTCTTCGAATCGACCAGCTCATGGAAAAGATTGTTTCCGATAGGAGACCGCATGTTCTCGATTATCACGACAATGAAGAATAAGAGAACACCGATGATAGATACAAAGCCAAAACCAATTATCGCAAGAGGTACAAAAGCCAAAAGAGAGAAATAATTGAAGATTTTCGCCTTGCTCATCCATCTCTCTAAAAGATAGGCATATTTGCCTGAAAGTGCAGCTAGAGCAAGTGATATCGCAAATATCACCCCGAACCATTCCAAGGGTATCCCTGCATCCTGCATGTATGGCTGTATGAACTTTGTGAGGGCTGCAAGGACTGATGTGAATATCATGATGTTCATTGTGACCAGGAACAGCTTTTTCTCAGAATACAGCCTGACCAGAGCGCTCTTTGTATGGGCAACAGTCCCTTTCCAGTTGACCTTCTCATTGCTTTCTTCAATATGCACCCATGTGAGTGCCAAAAGGAAATTGAGAAATGCCGGAGCTGCGGCTATGAAGAACACCATGTTATAGCCGAGATACTTTGCAATAAGCCCGCCAAGAACAGATGCAATTGCCTCGCCGATCCTTGCATAGAACTTCTGGTTTCCCTTGACTAGTGTATAGCTCGGCTGGTTCTTGTTCTGCTTCAGATAATCGAATGTATAGGCAGTCTCAGTTCCAGAGCGAAAGGAATTGCCCAGCTCAAATATAGCCTGTGCAAGCACAAAGAGCCAGAAACTCTCAGCAAATCCAAATATGATATACGAGACGAATATCATGAACTTAGACAGTATTATGCTTCTCCGTTTTCCATAAAGATCTGCGAATATGCCTGTCGGAATCTCGATCAGCACGCTGATTATGCTGCCGATTGTAAAGACCCAGAATATCTCATTGAAATCAAGCCTGTAGAACTGGAGTATTATGATAAAGACAGGAGCAAAATAAGTCTGGTTTTTCAGAAATGATGTTAAATAGAACTTTGTTGTCTGTCTCATTTTGATGTTTGATCATGCAAAAACTAAAATTGATATTCAAGAAAGGAAAGACCATCAAATATAAATATTTCTGAAAAAGAACATTCATATGAGAAAAAAACGCATATAAAAAGAGAAAAAAAAGAAAAATGCCTATCTGCCATCAGTCATGCCATCTGGACCGGATTCTGCTGAACCTTGACTTATACCATTCCAAAAGCCTTTTTGCTCTGGTTTCACGGTCAAAGACTAAAAAAGCAGACAATGTTCCTTCTTCAAGACTGCCTATAGCAAAGACAGTATATGCTTTTCCGGCCTCAAGCTCGATCGAAGGAAGCTCCAATGCAACAGTATCTGTTCCAGCGACCCTTACCTCAAGGTCATAGGTACCATCTTCAAGCTTTTCATAATCAGTGTATTCCTTGAACTCTATGTCACTGAAGACTACTGGTCCACCATCCTGAACCGCTATGTCCACTGCCGGGGCATCAGGGCTTGCGTGGAAAAACCGAACATCTGCATATCTCCAGGAAACTCGTCTGCTGTCCTCCAGAACAACAGGCTCTATATTTTCTAGGGTATCCAATGCAACAACAGTGTAGTCTCTCAGGGCCCTGAATCTCAGATCAGCATCAATCACAACAGGCTCACTTGCTCCTGCAGGCACGACCTTTATGTTATACCTACCGCTGCGAAGCGAGGCATAATCTGTTATTTCACCAAAACCAATGTCCTCCAGTGCCACTTCATCATCCACAAGCACATCGACATCCGGCGCATCAGGTGATGCATGCAGAACCCTGACATTCGGATTGAACCTCGACGCAGATACAGATGTTGCCATGACAGCAAGCAACAAGACAAATATACCGACTAATTTTTTCATATCGACCACCTCCTGGTTTTATCAGTTTTTCTGATCAGGAAAAATTAAATTTTTATAAGATATAAGCTAGGTTGAAATTTAATAAATATAACTGCTATATTAAATATTTAAAAACAGATAACATACTATAAAAAATAATTTATTCTCGTTGAAAAATATTTGGCAAAAGAATATATACTAAAACCCTAACCAACAAAACCAAGATGGAAAAAAGACCAAAAGTAGGTGTAGGCGTGATGGTTGTAAAAGACAGAAAAGTCCTGATGCTCAAGAGGCAGGGCTCGCACGGAGCAGCCACATGGTGCTTTCCAGGAGGTCATCTTGAGTTCAACGAATCCTGGAAGGACTGCGCTATCCGCGAGACAAAAGAAGAAGCAGGAATAGACATAGGCAACATATCATTCCTGACAGCGACCAATGACATATTCCATGACGAGGCAAAGCATTACATAACAATATTCATGAAAGCTGACCTGCTGTCAGGAGAACCGAATATAATGGAGCCTGAGAAATGCACAGAGATCGGATGGTTCTCATGGGACTGCCTTCCTCGACCATTGTTCATCCCTATGCAGAATCTGGTGGATTCTGGGATTGACCCGTTTGAAGAAGAATGAATCAAAAGAATCGACCAAACGCACTAAAGGCAATCATTGCTCTGAGGACAATATCTCATGGCAGCATCAATAAGTTGGTCTGGTTCAAGCAGCATCTCGACTGATTCATATTTTGGAATCCTGGCGCATAAAATAAGTTCTAAAAATAACCGCCTGCATTATTTTTTAAAATAGTTTCCCTTTTCATGCTTATATTCCAAAATAGCAACCTTAATAAACCAAAAATCACGATACACCGCACATGGAAATCAACATAGAACAGCATTGGGGAATAAAACCGCAGAAGATATGCAGGTTCAGGACAAAAAATCCGTTCAGCACCAGCGACATGTTCGTGCTGGACAACAGCTTCTTTCTCAAGTCCGAGAAAAACTTCGATGAAAATAAGCTCAGGATAATGTCGATCCTCAAATCCCAGGGAATCCCTATCCTGCTTCCAAAACAGGATAAGATAGTGAAGCACGCAGGCACAAGCTGGCTGATGTATGATTTCATCAGAAACATTGGTATTGACTTCCTAAAGGACATGGAAATAGCTCATCAGATAGGGACCATCATCTCAGACATAGCAAAGATAGATCCAAAAAAGCCCGATATGCAGCTGACCGACGAATACATATCTGATTCGGTCCTGAAGATAAAAAAACATTTCTCAGGAAAAGAAAGATGCGACAAACGTTTCAGGATAGTCCCAAAAGCTTTCGAACATCTCGACCAGAACCTGTTTCCCTATGTCCAATTCATGAACAAGAAGCTTTCTCACGGAGACCTGCACCTTGACAATCTCCTGATCGAGGACAATAAGCTCAGGGGAGTAATCGACTGGGAGATCGCAGGAATTCGTGAAGAGCTCTATGACCTCGCATACATTCTCGGCTGTATAGGAATCGCTGACCCGCCTGAACTTGCAGGAGAGTTCGCAAAGAACATCATAACATCCTTTATCAGGAACGCAAGGCCGTCCAAGCTCGCAAAAGAACTGCTCCTGGAGATGGTCATGGCAACAAGGCTGAAGTGGCTATACAAATGGACCCTGAATCCTGATGACCTGGAGATAATAGACATGGAGACAAAGCTCATATCAATGCTCTATGACAAGCAGGAAGGTCTGAAGAATCTCTGGAACTCATGGATAGAAGAAGCTGCTCAGGATGATAAGATAAGATGGATAATGCAGAACGCGCACATGGTAAAAGACATCGATTCTGCAAAACAGAGGATGAAAGACAAGAGCTACCTGAATCCAGATATCAAGATTGATGACATCGAGCAGTACTCCACTGATCTCAGGCTAATAGCGATTGATTTCGGGATGGACAAGGACATGACCCAGATGATAGACATCCTTAACATGTTCGAGAGGCTCAGCCATAAATTTCCTGACAACATGCATTTTCTGGTCGAGAAGATGCTGCTCTACGGAAACATCTGCCTTGCTTTCTCACAAACCAGGATGACAGATGCAGTAAAAGAAGTAATGGCCAGGGCAGATGAACAGTTCAGAAGGCATCCTGACATAGATAAGCTTGTAGTCGGATATTCTGCAGTCCTTCGCAATGCTTCGATAGCATTCGCTGAAGACTCAGATATCCATGGCTCATTCAGGACCATATCTGAGCTGATAGAGCTTTCCGACGTACACGACAAAACTGAAGTCAAAGAAGAACTCGCAAGAGCGCTCTCAAACGGGATCACGACAATCCTAAGAAGAGATAAACACAGCCACAAAGAAGATAAAAAAATATTCTGGACTAAACTAAAGAAACTGTATAAAGAACATCCGGATTCAAAAAAGATTCTAGGAGCATACAAGATAGCAAAATTAAATTTGCAAAAAGCAGGAATCCTGAAAAATCAGAACAAAGCAGAGATTGGGTGATAGACCAACTCTGCTGAAAAAACAAGTAATCAGCTACCCTCTGCTGTAGCCGTCAGGGCCGAAAGTCTCTCTTGAACCATGATTTCCGCGGCCAGATCTGCCTCTTCCCGGGCCACCCCGGCCATGACTGCTGCGTCCGGATCTGCCTCTTCCTCTGTCTCTTCCTGTGTTTCTTCCTGAACCTCTTGCAGCACCGCGGCTGCCAGAACCTCCTCGCCTAAAGCCGGATCTTTCCGACCTGCCTCTGCCAGGACTGCCTCGTCTGAAGCCGGATCTTCCATAGCCTCTTCGGGAATCGCCGCTCTTCTTGACTGGAACCATCCTGATTTTCGGAGACTCCATCTTGTGCACATTGAACCTGTAGTCGCGCAGCACCTTTGACATATTATCGAAGTCAAGGTCGCATAGAAGATTTATGACCTTGCCCTCTTCACCTGCCCTGGCAGTCCGTCCGATCCTGTGCACATAGTCTGTCGGGTCCTTTGGAATCTCATAATTGTAGATATGAGAGACATTGTCGATATGCAGGCCCCTGGCAGCGACATCAGTGCATACCAAAAAGCCCACCTTGCCTGAGTTGAACATCTTCAGCATCCTGGCTCTTTTGTTCTGCGTAAGCCCGCCGTGTATAGAGACTGCATCGAACTTCTGAGCCTTCAGGTTCTTGACAACAAAATCAACAGACCTTCTGGTATTGCAGAAGATCATGACAAGCCCGCTGGCCTCCTTCTCACAGAGATGCACAAGCATCGAGAACTTGTTCATTCTTGTGACATTGTAATACTCCTGGTGAAGTTTTGTTGGGTCGACCTGGTTCTTTGCATTGACAAGGACTGGATCCTTCATGTACCTGTTCGCCAGATTCTTGATTTTCTGTGATATGGTTGCTGAGAAAAAAAGCGTCTGCCTCTCTTTTGGACATACCCTTATTATCTTTTCTACATCCTCGATAAAGCCCATGTCGAACATCCTGTCTGCCTCATCAAGGACCAGGATCTTTACCTTTGACGTATTGATAGTCCTTCGCTGCATATGGTCCAGAAGCCTCCCGGGTGTTCCGACAACAACATCTGCTGTCCTCAGACCCTCGATCTGTGGGTCGATTGCAACTCCCCCATACACAGAGATTATCTTCAGCCCTTTCTTGCCGGAAAGCTCGATCAAAGAATCCTTGACCTGTTCAGCCAGCTCCCTTGTCGGAGTCATGATAAGAGACTGCAGGCCCTGGCCCGGAGTCACGCTGTCGATTATTCCGCAGCCGAACGCAAGCGTCTTTCCTGAGCCAGTAGCTGACTCACCTATTACATCGCTTCCTTCCATGATCTCAGGGATTGACATCCCCTGGATCTCTGTCGGTGAAGAAAAACCCATATTATCTATCGTCGACTGAAGCTCATCGCTCAGTCCAAAATTCTCAAAATTACTAGTAGTACTATTCATGATTAATTACCTCGTATTTGTTAAAAAAAGCACTTAACATAGAAAAAGCGAAATGAAAAGTTTTTTCAAGTGCTCTCTCATTATCGTTATTGCTCTATATTGCAAGGAGGAAGCTGTCTATTTATAAATGTTACGGAACATTTGGCTTCATCCAATAAATGCGTCTGTGCCAAGGGAGGGAAGGTTTATGCAATAAAGCTTCCCGTGGCCAGGCGAAGCTTGCGCAGCAAGCGGAGTAGTATTTATTGGATGGAGCCGGAACATTTTCTAATTTCGAAGCATATTGAATTAGCTTCAAAGATAATAGGACCCATAAATAGATTTAAATAAATAAGCATCCATACATGTTCAAAAATGCCGAAAACAGACCAGCTTAAAGGACTATCACTGATTTTGTTCATGACCACAGCATTGATCCTGTCCGGATGCGACCCGACGAAACCTCCGGCTCAGGCAGATGACCAAGGAACGACTGCAGAGGATGCACAGGCTGTCGTAGATGCAAGCAACCAGTTCGCCCTGGACCTCTACAACAGGTACAGGCAGGATGATGGAAACATCTTCTTCTCGCCCTACAGTATATCGACTGCATTTGCTATGGTATATGAAGGAGCAAAAGGAAAGACCGCTGAACAGATCAAGGATGTAATGCACTATCCCAATGACCTAAGCACCCTCAGAAAAGGCTCTGCAAGGATATACAACACAATAAACACAGAAAACAGGGATTATCAGCTCAGCACCGCAAATGCCCTCTGGGCTCAGGAGGATTATCCGTTCCTTAAAGATTATTTGGAAAATGTCGCAAGATACTATTTAGGAAACACTACAAACCTCGATTTTGCAGGGGATACAGAGCAGTCCAGGCAGACCATAAACGAATGGGTCGAGGAAAAGACCAACAGCAGGATAAAGGACCTGATACCTCAGGGAGTCCTTAATAAGATGACACGGCTTGTTCTGACCAATGCCATATATTTCAAGGGAGACTGGGAGATACAATTTGACAAGGGCCAAACCAAGGACGAGGAGTTCAGGATAACACCAGATGATTCAGTCGATGTTCCGATGATGAGATTTAAGGACAGTGACAACGAGTTCAACTATTATGAGGACGAGGACCTCCAGATTCTTGAGATGCCCTACAAGGGAGATAATATATCGATGCTGGTCTTCCTGCCAAAGGAAGACGACATCCAGGGACTTGAGGATTCATTGTCTTTGGACAATATCAAGAGATGGAAAAGCATGATGATGAAAACTGAAGTGGATGTATATTTCCCTAGATTCGAGTTTGAGACCAAGTACATGATGGCTGATGACCTCAAGGAGATGGGCATGGTAGTTCCTTTCGACAAAACCGGCCAGGCAGACCTCTCTGGCATGGACGGATCAAGGAAACTCTACATACAGTCTGTCATCCATCAGGCTTATGTCAAGGTGGATGAAAAAGGCACTGAAGCTGCTGCTGCCACAGCCATAGCGGTAGGAGCACTTTCAGCACCACTTAACAAAATCTTCCGCGCAGACCATCCGTTCATCTTCATGATCCAGGAGAGGGAAACAGGCAGCATCCTGTTTATGGGAAGAGTGGATGATCCTACAGTCTGACTTTTTCTTATTTTGTCTCCATTCAGATACAACCAACCACAAAAAATGACTATTGTATAGTAAGAACAAAACCCAAACATTTATAAATAATCAGGTATTTAATTACACAATTAACTCAAAATCTAAAGGTAAGCAAAAAATGAAAAAGATATTATCAATTTTGGCCTTGTTCATTCTGACCTTATCAGCAGTTACAGCTCAGGCTGCGGCACCAAGAGGTTTAAAACCTTCTGAAGAATGCGCCATTTATTGCCAGAGTACTGATCCAGTAGTAAAGTGGGAATGGACAGGAGACGGATTTGTTGAAGATCCAGACTGGACAGACCCTGGATACATACTCTCCATAACAGGAGACGAATCAAACGCCACCTGGCAGGCTGACCCATCAGTAGACTGTGTGGTAAGCAAGCATGGATTACAGTATGTTGTACATGAAGGGGGTTTGACAGGAGAAGTACTGAAGACTGAACACGACACAAGCCACATCACTCTGTGTGGAGACGATAATTCAAATGATGTTCCAGAGTTCACGACAATCGGGCTCGGAATAACAATACTCGGAATTGCAGGTGTCATGTTCATCTACAAGAAAAGGCACTGAATTTTTCTTTTTTTATTACTTATCTCTTGGAAAATAATACAAAATTATATAAGCCAGATAGCCATTTCTCCTCGCTAAGATGGTTTCAAGACAAAAATATTCTGTATTTTCATTGGTTGGTCCACTTCTGTCCATAATAGGGATAATGATCATTCTTGCGCTTGCCTCGACCGGATGCGACGATGGCTCCGGCACAAGAGGAGGTTCTGGCTCAGGAAGCGGCATGAGGTCCTCATCCGGAGCAGCAGTCTACTCAGGCCAGGGACAGCAGCAGTCATGCGGAGGCTACGGCGAAGTCTGCTGTCAGGGCAGCTACTGCGACTACGGCGAATGCCAGGGAGGCATGTGCGTCCACTGCGGTTACATGGGCGAGGCCTGCTGCCACAACTCAGTGGACGGAACTCAGTGCGAGTGGGGTTCAACCTGCTCAGAAGGAGTATGCAAGGCAACATCAGACTACACAACAGACTGCGGCCACATAGGATACGAACCATGCTACTATAACGGAGCATACACCTGCTATTATGGCATACTTGACACAAGAAGAAATGTCTGCCTGGCATGTGGAGATTACGAGCAGCCCTGCTGCACTTATACAGACTATCCATGCAGCTATGGCAGATGCACTGTTGGTTATCCTCACACAGGAGGGATATGCAAGAAACCTGCATCAAATCCAACACCTACGCCCACGCCTCAGGCATACTCAACACCAGCAAGATACACTTACGGCTCTACACCCACGCCACAGCCGACAGAAGAGTCCTGCGGACATGAGGGAGAAGACTGCTGCGTGGATTTCAGGCGGATGGATCCGACAAGGGCATGGGAAGCAGACCCACCATGCTATGATGGGCTTGAATGCTGGAACGGAGTATGCACAGACATGGGAGACGGTCCGACTATGATTGCATACGACAGGGAATCAGACACCCAGTATTAGAAACTATCCTACAAATTTTTATTATTTTTTTCTGTTCAGTTATCTTAGACCAGGTCAAGTACTGCCTTGACAATCTTCTTGGGGTCATGCCTCACAAGGTCCAAGTCATGCTTTCCTTTCCTGTTACGGTTGTCCTTGTTCTCTAAAAGAAGGTCTCGCTCAATCAGCCTTGGGTCTTCCTGCAGGTCATTCTCGACCAATTTACATTTGTCCTTCTCCCAGTATCTGTCAAGTATATTTTTAGAAGGTCTCTTGTTATTGAGTATTATATAATCTATGACTCCTTTTCCCAGGTATTTTTCTATGAAATCGACATGGTCTTTTGCTGAGAAGCCGATTGTCTGGCCCTTCTGCCAGATCATGTTGCAAACATAGATCTTCTTGGCCTTTGTCTTGCGAAGTGCATCTCGGATTCCAGGAACAAGTATATTCGGAAGAATACTTGTAAACAGGCTGCCAGGACCTATCAGGACTACATCTGCATTGAGTATCGCTCTGACTGATTCACGAAACGCTTTTGGCTTTTTCGGCTCCAGGAAAAGCTCTTCTATCCTTGTCTGATCCTCTCTTTTGTATATCTTGATATCGGTCTTGTAGGTCTTTCCATTCTCATCCTTTGCGCAGACATGCACATCTTCCAGGCTTGAAGGAAGCACCTCACCATCGATTGCGAGTATCCTGCTGGTCTCTCTTATTGCTTTTTCAAAACTGCCGGTGATCTTGGTCATGGCAGTGATAAATAGGTTTCCGAAATTATGCCCAGAAAGACAGCCGTTCGTGAACCTGAACATGAACAGGTCCTGAAGTAGCTTTTCTGAGCGTGATAATGCGACAATGCAGTTTCGGATGTCTCCCGGAGGGGGTATCTTGAAATCATGCCTCAGCTGGCCTGAGCTTCTGCCTGCATCAGTAACAGTCACGATAGCAGAGAGGTTCCTGGTAGTGCCTCGAAATCCTTTCAACACATTCGGAAGCCCTGTGCCGCCTCCAAGAGCGACGATACGAAGGTCAGTCTGAAACAATGTCTTTTCGATTTTACCTATTATATCAGGGATATCAGAAACCTTTTCTATCTCATAATCTGGTACTTCAGCATCATTTGTCGGAACTGCCTTCCTGTGCTTTCCTTTGAGAAGCCGAATAGTGAACATCCCCATGATGTTTCCGATCTTGATTTCAGAGATCAGGCGGTCTCCAACAGACACTGCCTCAGAACCTGAACAGTCAAAATGCCTAAGGCAATAGCTGAAAGCCTGCATCTTTGATATTCCAGTCTCAGCATCGACTACAGTGATCATGTCGAACAGCTCTCTTATTCCAAGCAGGTCAATCTTCCTGTCCTGTCTTGATTTGAGGCCGTTGGTGATCAGGGCGACCTTGTAGTCCTTCCGAAGCTTTTTTAGCATCTGAACAGTTCCTGGATAGACACTTATCTGTCCCACTTCATCAGAATTGTAAGCAGAGAAAGCCTTCTCTGCCACAGTCGGATGCGCATCATACTCATCGCATATCATCTTGAATATGTCTGCATGTGATCCGAACTTCTCGAATATCTCTGTCTGCTTTTTGAAAAGCTCATCAACTGTGCTGCCAATGCCTGCTGCGACCATGGCTTCTGCTGCCCGCATCTTTGCCTGGTCTCCAAGCAGACCGCTGCAGTCGAACAGCGTATCATCCAGATCAAATATTATGACCTTGATCTTAGGCTTGATCTTTCTCATCTCTATCCTCCTGGTTGTCATCATTGAAATATCTTGCGAATATGCACTCATCCACGCCTTCATAAAGATGGTTTGGTATAGTGCACTCAAGATGCATCCCGCATCTCTCATAGAACTTCCTTGCGCGATCATTATTTGCATGCACGAGCAGGTATACCTTACGAAGGTTCTGGCCCAGCTCCAGGTAATGGTTCTTCATGTCATGGATCATAGAATCAAACAGCTTCTGTCCAATTGATCTGCCAGAATCATCCTTCCCACGAAAATCAGAAAGAACACCGATCCGGTCAAGCTCAGCCAGCTCATGCTTCGGCTCATGGTGCTGTTTCCATGAGATAAATCCTATGACTTTCCCATCAACCTCACACACAATATAGCTGTTCTTTTGAAATTCTTTTAGGAATATGTCCCTGCCCTCCTCGTCTGAGTCTATATTGAAGCACTCATGCAGCACATGCCCCACACAGGAGGCATCTTTCCTTCTTGCTTTTCTCATGACAGGGTTCATCATATCATCATCTCATTTAAACTCATACATACTATCATTCTACAGTCACTGATTTTGCCAGGTTCTTCGGCTTGTCGATATCACACATTCGAAGGTTAGCGATATGATAGGCTATCATCTGCAGGGGAACAACAGTCAGGAGCGGATAGAAGATCTCAGGCACCTGAGGAATCATGATGACATCATCGCATATCTCTCTGAGCCTTGTATCCTCTTCAGAGGCTATAGCGATTATCCTCCCTCCCCTGGCCTTGACCTCTTCCATGTTGCTCACGATCTTTGGATAAAGCTTGTCTTTTGCTGCGATAAAGACTGTCGGCATGTTCTGGTCGATAAGCGCGATCGGGCCGTGCTTCATCTCAGCTGCAGACTGGCCTTCAGCATGTATATAGGATATCTCTTTTAGTTTCAGAGCACCTTCAAGCGCTACAGGATAGTTCAGGTTTCGGCCAAGATACAGGAAATTCGAATGAAGGAAATATTTCTGCGCTATTTCAAGTATCATATCATTCGCCTCGATGACCTTGCTGATCTGGACAGGGATATGTTTCAGCCCTGACAATAATTTGCCTGCTTCAGCAGAATTGACTTTACCGATGGATCCAGCGAACTTGATCGCGAGAAGGTATAGTATCATGAGCTGTGACGTGAAGGCTTTTGTGGATGCGACACCTATCTCAGGTCCGGCTTTTGTATATATGACATGGTCAGAATCCCTCGCAATGGTGCTGCCGATAACATTCACGATTGACAAGACCTTTGCCCCCTTATCTTTTGCTGCCCTGACAGCGCCGAGAGTGTCGGCAGTCTCTCCTGACTGGGTTATTGCAATCACCAGTGTCTTGTCTGACACAATAGGGTCAGCATACTTAAATTCAGAAGCATAATCGCAGTCGACCTCTATCCCGAGAAGCTTCTCGAATATATATTTAGACACATAGCCTGCATAGTATGATGTCCCGCAGGCAAGTATCGTGATCTTATTGATCTTTGAGAAATCTATCCCTGTGAAGTTCTCAAAAGTTATATTCCAGCCATCATCTGTCTTTTTCGCATATTCATTGAACGTAAGAGCGGTTGTTGCCGGCTGCTCACAGATCTCCTTGAACATGAAATGCTTGTATTCACCTTTTGTTATATTCAGGCCGGAATAATCAAGTGTCGTGACCTCTTTTTGCACAGGCTTTCCTGTCGAGAAATTGAATAGTTCATAGCCAGAGATATCACCATCGACTGAAAAATCCACAACTGCTCCCTCGCAGTCATCCAAAAACAGCACATCCTTGGTGAATTCAAGTATTCCGAAGCTGTCGCTTGAGAAAAAAAGGTCAGTTGCAGCATCACCATCCCTGCACAAACCGATAACCAGTGGTGAGCCCAGTCTTGCACATACTGCCTTGTCTGAATCCCTATGAAAACCGACCATTGCGAAGGTGCCTTCAAGGTCATTCAGGCTTCTTTTCACAGCCTCAGTAAAATCACAGTTCTGCTTCATCTTCTCTTCGATAAGATGAGAAATGACCTCAGTATCAGTATCAGAGCGAAAATTATGTCCGGAATCCTCAAGGCTCAGTCGAAGCTCCTTGTAGTTCTCGATTATACCGTTATGCACGACTGCGATATCATTGTTGCATGAGAAATGAGGATGTGAATTCTCGACACTCACCTTTCCGTGTGTCGCCCATCTGGTGTGTGCTATTGCGACATTTGCTTCAGGGAACTCGCTGTCTTTTGCCTCAGATATCCGTCCGACCTCCTTTAGGCTGAAGAATTTCCTGCCTTTCTCAAGAGCAACAATACCCCATGAATCATATCCCCTGTATTCAAGGCATTTCAGCCCTGCGACCACAGTCTTTGGAGCATTTTTCTTTCCGATATATCCGAAGATTCCACACATTTTAGTTAAAAATCCAAAGACTTGAAGATGATTTAAAAAGTTTATGCACCATTCATACCGAGCAATAAGGCCTCATCCCTCACAGTGGTCCCACATGAAATCGAAGAATTTCCTGTAGCCGTCAGCCAGGAGCCTGCTTTTCAGGACAAACTGCAGAGGCTCGGAATAAAGCTGTCCTGGCGAGACACCGACAAACGTAACAACATAGTCGCCAAAAACATCCACTGCTGTCGGCGACGAATATTTCGGAGGCAGGAATTTATAGGGTTTTCCGACAAGTTTCAGTATCTCTGGTTTTTGAGTCTTGACCTCATGATCGAAAAGATGCTGAAATCCAATCCCGAGCTCCCGTCTCTGCCGATCAAAATGACGAAGATAATGTGAAAGCCTGGGATCCAGCCAGAATGCTTTTGCTCCGATGAAATAAACAGTCTTCTTCTGTTCTAGGATCAGCCTAAGATAGTTTTTGAATCCCTCTACACCACGAAAAAAATACGCCTCTGCATCCGGTTCTTGTGAACGGTACAGATTCTCCATGTCCCCGAACACAGAGTCAAGCGCAGATTCCTGCTCTCTGAGTATTTCCTTGAGGCGCTCAGGATTTATAGCCTTGAAAAGCTTCTCTCCGTGCATGAATGTCTCAGATGCCAGCCCTTTTTCTATAAGCTTGTTGAGTGAATCATAAACATTGCGTCTGTGCACCTTTGACTTTACAGATATCTTAGCCACATTCACCTCACCCAGATGTAAAAGAGCCTCATAGACCCTTGCCTCATTAAGCGATAGACCTATTTTCTGTAATATTTCCTGATACATGTCATATCACTGATAAAAGGAAGTATATAAACATTACTATTAAGGTGGTATTCACCACCCCCAAACTATTTATAGATACTACTATCTCCAGGTAACATGACAAAAACAAGATATAAGCAGGAAACCAGGCTGGATTTTCACTCTATAATATCAGGCCAAAATGTAAGTCTGCCATACTCTGAAGACTATAGAAATCCAGGATACATACCTGGCTGCTCTGGGATAGTCCATGGTTACGACATAGGAGGCACCCTGGCAGCAGCAGAGCAAAGAGACAGGGTGATAAAAGAACTCCTTGACCTGGACCCTGATGTCGACTTAAAGCAGCTTCTCTTCGATGACCCAAGGCTCACAAAAAATATATCACAAGCCCAGGAAGAGGGCATAAGAAGCGGAAAAATAAAGATACAGGCCCTAGATGGTGTGGTTGAGCAGCTTGAAAAAGAGCAAGCAAGAGGAGAAGACAGGATATTGCTCACTGTCGGAACATACCAGATGGCAAAGAGCTTCATCTACGGAGCAGGACTTCATGATTATGTTTCAGCGCTTGTCACATCTGAAGAAGCCCGGACTGGAAGGCAAAAGACGCCTCAGATGTTTATCGCTGCCTATGAAAGATTGAGGAAAAGAGGAAAAAGACTGGTTGATTATTGTGATGACTCAAAATCAGATGCACAAGCAGCATCCCAAGCAAGCAGATATCTTCAGGACAGATACGGTTCAGGATTCAGTGTATATCTGGTGGATCCTGGCAGAACAACAAAGCAGGATAGTAAAGATTACACAGTGATCAGTTCACTTGCAGAAAAACAGGTTAGGAGGAAAAGAAGATGAGAACCAAAAAATTGATGCATGATATAGAATGGGAGCACATGGTCACAAGGCGCCTGGCAGTACAGGTGGCGATTGCCTGGAACTATGGCTTCGGAGTATTGTTCAACAAGAGATACAGGACAGGAATCAACAACACTGTCGTGTACTACGACGGGAAGAAGACCGATTATTTTGTAGATCAAAAAGAGCACAGTCAGTACAATGATGATCTGGACAATCTTCTGGACAACCCAGAGATTGTCTTCAGCCTGATTCCTGAGGCAAAGGAATTTGTCGAAGAGACATATGACCTTATCAAGAGGATGATAAAAGGTGCAGAAAACCATTCAGACAGCTCTTTGGCAGACCTTTATAATAGATTTTCGTATCATCACATGAACTACTACACAAGGATGTGGATGGTATTTCGCATATGTGAGAGGATCATAAGAAAGATTGAATCAAAGCTGAAGCAAAAAATTAAGGATGAAAACAAGGTAAAGGAGCTTACCAGAGTGTTTTCAATACCCCTGAAGCCGAATGACGTGACAAACGAGCGCATGGATCTCCTGCGCATTGCGCTTATGAAGGATAAGATAGGACAGGAAGAGCTAAGAAGGCATCTCGAAGCGCATAAGGAGCAGTACCAGCATATTCCGATGTTCGACTTCGATCATGAGCCTTATACTAAAGAGCATTTCAAAAATGAACTAGAGCAGATTGAGGAGGCTGAAACAGAACTGATAAACACTGAGAAGACATTTTCAGAAAGAGAAGAGCATTACGAGACAATGCTTGCTAAACTGAATCCAGGTCCAGAGCTTGAGGCCCTGATTAACATGCTCAAAAAAGCAGTCTATGTAAGGGACTACAGGGACATGATCCGACAGAAGCTGAACCTGGCAATAAGGAAGCTTTACCAAGAGATAGGTTCAAGGATAGGGCTGTCTGTCAAGGAAACTGCTCTTCTTACAAACAGCGAGATTGAGGATCATCTGAAATCTTCAAAAGCATTCAGCAGGGCGGAGATAAACAGAAGAAAGAGATCATTCCTGCTGGTGCAGATTGGTGATAAGATAGACATCTACAGTGAGAAAGAAGCAGAAAGAAAGGCAGAGGAACTGGCCTTATACAAGAAGGCAAAAGACACAGACATAATCAAAGGCAGAGCAGCATCTCCAGGGATAAAGAAAGGAATTGCAAGGATAATCCACACTAACCTTGACTTTGATAAACTGCGGAAAGGAGAGATAATGGTAGCAGGCATGACAAGACAGGATTTTGTACCTGTCATGAGACGAGCATCAGCAATAGTCACGAATGAGGGTGGTGTGACATGCCACGCAGCAATAATCGCAAGAGAGCTTAGACTGCCCTGCGTTGTCGGAACAGATCAGGCAACAGAGATAATAAAAGACGGAGATATTATTGAGGTCAATGCAGACAAGGGAATCATCAGAAAGATTAACCAAGAAAAAGTTGATTCAGTAAAAAATTGAATAAAAAAACAAAAAAAGATAAGGCTTAGTTCTTATCCTCATCATCAGAATCAGAGTCTTCTTTTTTCTCTTCTTCTTTTTCCTCTTCGACTAGCTCCTCTTCAAGATCCTCAATAGCCTCATCCTTCTTCTCTTCATCGTCCTCAGAAGACTCCTTCTTTGTTTCGTCTTCTTCTGGCTCGTCTGTCGAATCCTCTGGCTCTGAGGTCTCGTCTGATGATTCCTCAGCAGGTTCTTCTGAAGACCCTTCTTTAGGTTCTTCTGAAGGCTCCTCTGACGATTCATCCTCTGCTGCTGAGTCTTCTGGCTCGTCTGTTGGCTCCTCAGCTGCTTCAGACTCTTCTGTAGAAGCATCATCTGAAGGCATATCTTCCGGCTCTTCTGAAGAGCTCTCTTCAGCTTCTCCCAGCTGGATGTTCTCTGCCTTCTTGCCCCTGTCTCCTTCACCAGGGTCGAATGTTACAGGGTCATTCTCATTGAGGATTATACCCTCTGGAAGAAATGTCCTGTGTACGAAATACTCATTACCATCATCTCCGATGATAAAACCAAATCCTTTCATTCTGTCAAAAAACTTTACTTTACCTTTCATTTTACTTCCTCCTAAAATTTTACTTCCCGCAAAAATCTGCGGATTTGTAATTACAACTTATTCATCCTTTTTAAATCTTTAGGATTTTCAAGAAATTTATCATCTTTTCTCGATCATTCAAGTTCAAAATCCACAAGCACCGGAAGGTGGTCTGAGTACCTGAATTTCAGGACAACATACCGCTTTACATGCACACCTTCTGATGTCAGCACATAGTCAAGCGCTCGCCTGGGACGAACCGCTGGATTGGTGTTCGCAAAACCAGACTTCTTATCCCTGTACTTACATGAAAGGTGTGTATTTGAGAGAAGCTCATTTATCTCAGCTGAGCCAAGATAGGTGTTGAAGTCGCCCATCAGGATTACAGGATTCTTTATGTTGTTGACTATCCGGCAAAGCTCCTTGATTTGTTTTCTTCTGGTCTTCTTGCCGAGGGAAAGATGAGCAAGGAGAAGCGTCACCTTTCGCTTCAGATTAATGGTGGTTTCAATCACGACCCGCTTTGTCCCTTCATTCAGAAGATGATATCTGATATTGTCAAGCCTGTTCTTGGCAAGTATCGCATTCGCCTGCATCCGCATTATTGGAACATAATGAAACAGCTTCATCCAGCCATATACTGGATATTTTATCCTCTCGATTACTGAGCGCATCCCGAGTTTTTCCTTGAAGAATACTACCTCATCCTTCTTTCCGCGAAACGAGCCTATGTCGACCTCGACAAGAGCCAGTATATCCGGATCATAGGATTTCAGATGCTCAGCGATCCTAAAATCAAGACCTCGCGGAGGAAGAACAACCCGCCAGAACTTCAGATACTCCCACCAGATGCCGGTTATACCTTCGCAGTATTCGATATTGTACACTATCAGCCTGGTCATATGGAACATATATGGCAGCCGGCATTTAAAAGATTTTGGATTTAAGTGCTATTATGAAATCCTAGCCGTCTGTGCCATGAGAATATATATCTTTAGGCAAT
>CAYMIF010000008.1:0-55408 GCA_964390375.1 uncultured Methanosarcinales archaeon | reverse complement strand
GGTTCACGACGACAGTCGTGTGAGGATTGGTAGGATAGGATTTCATATTAGCCCATGGTTTTTACTCAAAAGTAAATACCTGCCCTTCGAAATTTGTTGATCGTTTCTAAAAGATTGGATTATTAAGAAGGAGCAACTGAAATGATGCATAGATTTATATTTGATTAGATAATACGCTTTTGTGGTGAGACATTGATGGAGGATAAGATCCTGAAAGGCAAGGACATAATCTCGATTTCTGATTTCTCTTCTGATGATATACTCCATCTGTGCAAAAGAGCAGAAATGCTCAAGGAACAGGAAAAGAACGGCAAAAGAAACGAACTTATTGATGCATTCAGAGTAAAGGCCATGGGATACATGTTCTATGAGCCCAGCACCAGGACATCGACCAGCTTCAAGACAGCGATGCGGGAGCTCGGAGGGCAGATCGACGGATTCACTGGTAAAGAAGGAACCTCGATCATGAAAAAGGAGAGCATCGCAGCAACAGTTCTCATGGTCTGTGCGAATCATTTCAATGTCATAGTCATGCGCCATCCGAATGACGGAGCAGTGCAGTGGGCAGCAGATGTCGCAAATATCCCAGTCATTAACGGAGGAGACGGAAAGAATGAGCATCCGACCCAGGCACTGCTGGACCTGTTCACACTGTATTCATTCAACAACCACAAGCTTGACAACATAACTATCGGACTTGGCGGAGACCTGGTCTACGGAAGGACGATTCGATCGCTCACGCTTGCGCTCTCACACTTCAGAAACATAACAATCAGATGGGCAGCAGAAGACCAGCTTGGCCTACCTGAAGAACTCACAGAGCTTCTAAAATCAAGAGGTGTCAAGATTATCCGCGATCCGACTGTCGAAGAGGTCCTGAAAAATGTTGACTTCTATTATATGACCAGGCCCCAGCTAGAGAGGATGAAAGGCGTAAGCACTGCAGATATCCAGAAGATCGTGAAAAAGTACAGGATAAGGTCGAACACAGTCAGGAATTTCAAGGGCATGCTCATGCACCCGCTGCCCATAAACAGCGAGATACAGGAGATATCATCAAGCGTCTTCTCATCCGCATGCCAAGGATTTCTGAGACAGGCTGAGAATGGCATCTTCCTTCGAAAGGCGCTTCTCTATGAGATACTGCATGGCGAAAAATACAGAACATTCACAGGCCTCTACCCAAAGATCCTCACGATTGGAAACAACAAGATAAAGAGAGATATAGTCCACGGCATCAAGAGCAAGAAAAGATTCGTGGACAACATAGGCAACGGCACATGCGTTGATCACATAGTCTGCGGCCAGGAGAAATCTATTGCAGACTACCTTGACCTGATACACAGGGGATACTCGCAAGCTCCGACTCATATACCCTCGGCAAACAAGTCATTTTTAAAGACCAGCCTTCCGAGGCTGTCTGAACGCGAACTAAAATTCATAGCCATTCATTCTCCAGGTGCGACAATAAACAGGATAAAGGATGCAAAAGTGACAGAGAAATTCGTCTATGCGCTTTGCGAAAACGTCAACTGCATAACAAGGGTTATAACTGAGGACGTCCCTCCGAAATTCTACGCAAGCGATGGAAAGATCAGATGCAGGTACTGCAGGAGACAGTATCATTTCCAGACCCAAAAGCTCACCCAAAAAGAGAAGAAGAGATGGGTGGAGAGCCTGCCCGAAAGTATCGAGCCGATAAGTTTCGGCTAAGGAAAAATTCTTTTCATCACTTCTTTACACTGCTCTTTGCAGCCTCAGGAAACGCCACATGATGATGCTCCCTGAATGCATCGAATGTCGCATAGTTCTTGATTATCCCAGAAAATTCCCTCTTTATTTCCTTCACTACCTTGTGGAACTTTCTTGAATCATCAGCTATTATCCTGATCAGGAGGTCCCAGTCTCCGATTGTCTTGACTGCGCTTATGATATTGGGATGGTCCTGAACATATGCCTTGAATTTGGACTCATACTTTGGATCAAGATAACTCATCTTCACAGCAAATGTATAGAGATTGTAGCCAAGAGAGGTGTAGCAGGGAAGAAGGCAAAAAACACGGATGAGTCCGCTCTGCTTCATCTTCCGAAGCCTTATTCCCACAGCATCCGCAGACATCCTAACAGCCCTTCCAAGCTCATATGTAGATGCCCTGCAGTCGTAAGACAGATGCCTGAGAATTTCAAGATCCTTTTCATCGTGTTTCGCAGGAAGAGATAATTTCGGATCATTGTTCCTGGCCGCATCATTCTGATGGAAAGCATAAGGAAGTATGGTCGAATAGTATCTCCTGATTGAGGCAAGCTTTGCTTTTTCAAGTATTACTGAAGAGAACCTAAGCAGGATATCTGAAAGCATGGAATCAAATTCTTCAAGGCTTTTTGCGACAAAAGCGACCTCGATATCCCACTGGTCTGAATATTCGATGATGCTTGTGACATTCTTGTGCCTGCGAAGATGACTGATGAGCTCTTTTTGCTTGTCCTGGTCTCTCTCGTCCAATAGAAAGAAGACGAAATAACGGTTCAGGCCGATCCTCGAAAAATCAATCTCCGGGACAAATCTCAATATGACACCCTTATCCAGCATCCTTTTGATCCGATAGGCACAGCTGTCCCTGGACATCATGACTTTCCTGCAAAGTACGGTTATAGGAATCCTGCAGTCATAGGAAAGCTCTGTCAGTATCCTCCTGTCCTTCTTGGTCAGCTTGACAGCCCTTGCAGAATCTGATATTCTCCACATGGCTTTGGATATGCCGAATAAGTATTTAAATTTATCGGCATATTTGAAAAAAAATCAAAATAGTTTATTATATCTGATTGTCCATACTATGTTACAGGAGTTGGATGAGGTGATTGCGATGGACCATCCAGTGATTCCGGATTGCCTGTGCCTTGACTCGGACCGGATATCAAGAGCGATCGAGAAAAGGCTGGGCAGGTTGTTTGGACCCAATGGAGGATATGATAATAAGATGATCGGACTGATGAGGAAGAAAACAGCATCAGAGCAGGAATGATCATTATATTTGCCTCCAGGAACCCAGATCATTCAAAAACCAGGTCATTCAGAAACCAGATCATTCAAACACCAGAATAGATACTCATAACCAGAGTCTTGGGCTGCCAGAATCTCATGAGAGCTCTGGGGATGAACCTGCAGGGCGCGGGCTTTTTCTGCGCCCTGCGCTATCCCTTCTTGTTAAATAGGAACCATAGGACGATTAGTAACGACCATAAAGTAGCAAAAATAAATAAAGTTTATAAATGATAATTTTTATCTCATAAACATGGATAAAAAAGCAAGGCAGATCGCCGAGTCATTGGCTGAAGCTATAAACAGGAATTACAGGCTTGTCACGCAAGGGACAGCCATACTCGATCTGGCAGAGGTTGCCCGGACAATGACCTCACGATTGCGTATCAATGGATTCAATGGCGTATTCGACCAAAGCCTAATACCATATCTTCAGGAAGAGGGTATTTTCTTCCAGCCTTACAGGAGGGTAATATCTCAAAGACAGTTGATCTCAGCATACATAGGACAGATATTGGATGAACCAAAGACAGGGCATCCATATTTTCTTGCGACAAGACAGGGAGAGATAAGAGGGAGTGATTTTTACGATTCGCACATAGGTGTAGCTCCGACAGTTCTCAGGGTGCTGTCTGAAAGGGTACTGATAGACAAGGATAATGTAGAAGTAGCATATAAGAGATTATATCCCGGAAAAGAGATCGGCCGATTCGTAAATGACTATGTGGACCAGGTCATAGCATCAGGATCAATAGGCGCAGACAAGGAGACAAGAAGACTGGTCGACAGCTTACAGGGCCTTTGATCTCTCCATCTCGCGTTCCAGTTCTTTTATATCTATCATGCTTTTTGCTGTCAGGCATTCTGTGAGCTTGACCGGACCGTCGAACTGCACCCAGGGATAGTCTTTCGGAAGGGCGCCGTTCGTGCGCACGAGATGCGATATTGCCTGGCCGTGCATGGCCGGCATGACAGTCCTGATTTTCCTCAGGTCAAATTCAAGGAGAATCGGCCGGTCGATCGGCTTTAATCCCTTCTGTTCAAGTTCCTTTGATATCATGTCCACAACATGTTCTCTTCTGTAAGAAGGGACGTCCTTATTGTTGGTGCAGCAATATATGGGGATGCCTTTTGGCCCAAACATGTAATTATTGATGATTGCGAACTGCACAGCTACAGCATTCGTGTTATGATAGCCGATCTTCGGGCTTCTCTTTTCATACTCCTTCTCATATATGCTGAGCTGCCATTCGATCTCCCGCAGCTTTTGGTCATCTATGATATCCTGCGAAAGCTCAAGCTTGTATTCCTGCTTTATCCTGCTGATAGCCTGGATTGTCTGCTCAACAAAATCAGAATGGCGAAATTCCAGGGACTCAAGATAGTCCTCGAGCTTCTTCATCTGGAAAAGCTTCCTCGCCTCTTCTGTGGATATGGTATTCAGATCCTCTTCGATTGCATCCAGCATCGCATGGACAAGTCTTCCGACCTTGCTCATGATCCCAGACTCATGTTCTGCAATATCATACAGATGATCAAGCATCCTTGCATAGTCCATCTCTTGGACAGCTCTCTTGTCCATGCCTTTGAACAGTCCCAGGTCTGAAGCAAATAGCTTGAACAGGACCTCGTACGGCTTCTCATTAACTGCCGCCTTCCGATCATGCTTCCCCTGACTGGAGAGGTCCTTTCGAAGCCTTTCGATCTCCTGCCTGACATTGATAAAAAATTCCTTATTCCTGTCATAATCCAGGACCTCATACCTGTTCTCGTTTAAAAAAAGGAATATCTCCTGAAAAAAAGCATAGAGCTTCTTCGGCATCAGTGATCTTATCCCCCTGACCTTTTGCAGTATTTTCTGCGCATCTGCAAGAAGCCTGTTGATGCCTTTTCGATCAAGTCCGTCCTTTGCTCTCCTGACAACAGACCTGATCAGACGGTCATAATCTTTCTCGTCTTCGATGATATCGGAAAGAGAGATATGGATCTCATAGCAGATTCGCTCTTCATCGACAAAAGGCTTAAGTTTTACCATGCGATTGTAAATGTAACACCCCATATAAGTATTTATCGGACACCGTCCAATGCACGCCAATTCAATTCTTTCCATGGCAAGACAACAGGAAACAATCAGAACCATTAAAAAAACAGACTTGTTTCCATAGACAAAGAGGGACTAAGATGCAAAAGCTCCAAAACCACATGATAATAATCTTCGGAGGAACAGGAGACCTCACGAAAAGAAAGCTGATGCCTGCACTCTACAAGCTCTACACAAGAGAGATCCTGACAGAAAAGATGCCCATACTCTGCATAGCCAGAAGCAGGCTCTCCAAGCAGGAGTATCTTGAGCACCTACAGCCAGAGGAGTTCATATCAGACTATGATGAGAAGGCATTCACTTCATTCTCACGACAGATACATTACCACAGCCTTGACCTGGACAAGGACTCAGGAAACGAACTGAAAAAGACAGTCGATGACCTGAACAAGTCATACACCTGCGGCTGCAATAAAATGTTCTATTTCGCGACACCGCCTGACCTGTTTGACGAGATAACAGAGGTGCTGGAGAAGAACGGAATCGTAAAGGAAAAAGGCTGGAACAAGGTGGTCTATGAAAAGCCCTTTGGAAGGGACCTTCTATCTGCCCAGAAGCTGCAGAGATGCATATCTTCGGTATTCGATGAGAAGGACATCTACAGGATCGACCATTATCTAGGAAAAGAGCTGATACAAAACATAATAGTATTCAGGTTTGCAAACGCGATATTCAAGGAGATATGGAACAGGAAGTTCATCGACCATGTCCAGATAACAGTATCAGAAAAGGTCGGAGTCGAAAAAAGAGCCGGCTATTATGAAAAAAGCGGAAGCATCCGGGACATGGTCCAGAACCACCTGATGCAGATCCTAAGCCTGGTCGCGATGGAAGAGCCAAAGGATCTTCAGCCTGACAGCATAAGGGATGAGAAGGTCAGGGTCCTAAAAAGCCTCAGGCCGATATCAGAGGACGATTACGCAATCGGCCAATACGGACCAGGAAAACTCGACAACAACGAGGTGCCAGGATACAGGGAAGAGGAAAACACAGATCCTGGATCGATGACACCGACATTCACTGCGCTCAGGGTACGAATAGAGAATGACACCTGGAAGGGAGTCCCATTCTTTATCAGGACCGGAAAAAGGCTCGCAAAGAAATATTCTGTCGTGAACCTCTGCCTGAAGGGCACGTCCACGCCATTGTTCGGAAAGGTCAAGGACAACCTGATAAACATAAGGATACAGCCGGACGAGGGCATCTCGATCAGGTTCAACGGAAAGTTCCCTGGAAAGGAGATCAGGCCCCATCCAGTAGAGATGGATTTCTGCCACAAGTGCCTGTTCGAATACAACACGCCAGAGGCATACGAGAACCTCCTGGAAATGATAATGCTGGGAGACCAGTCATTGTTCCCAAGATGGGACGAGGTCGAGGCCAGCTGGAGGTTCATCGGCCCGCTGCTGAAGATGGTCGAGAAGAACAAGCAGGAGTTTCCGAACTATGCGCCAGGCAGCATGGGGCCGAAGGAGTCTGACGAACTTCTGAAGAAGACAGGTCACAGCTGGATTCAGTGAGTTTTGACATCATCTTCTTATGCCGACATGCTGATAAAAATCAACATTCCTTGTCCTGTCCAGCTCAAAGTCTCCGTATGTCAGGACATCAAGCCCACTGTGCTGCATAATCTCTTTCAGCTCTTCACGCCTGAAAGGATAAAGCTCAAGATGGACATTTAGGCCTTTTCTTTTATGCAGGTATTCAAGTACCACGAGTTTGTCATCGATATGCACAGGAAAGCAGTCGATCTCTGTGCCGCAGTAATAGAATCTTCTTGAATATCTAAAATTTTTCCTTGGGTTCTTCAGGATCTCTTCGCGGTTGTCCAGCATATAATCATAATTCCGCTGATCTGCAATCACAATCCCTCCTGGCCCAACGATCTTTTTGAAGTTCGTGACAGCTTTCTCCTGATCCTTCCTGTCAAACAGATATGTCAGGGAATTGCCAAGGCAGATCACTGAATCGAATCTTCCGGCAAGGCTGGCCGGAATCTCCCTCCAGTCATACCCTGGCGTGAGCCTAAGCTGAATTCCATGCTCCTTTGAGTTAGCGATTCCCTTTGCCTTGAAGTTAGGGTCAACCTCATTACTGGTCACATCGAATCCTTCTTTTATCAAAGAGACTGAATCATATCCTTCTCCAAGGCATGAATCAAAAACAGTCCTGCACCCATATTCTCTGAGCACCCTGGCGAAGAATCCCTTCTCTCCTTTTGCACGCTTTGGCCAGTCTATATATTCAGAGAAGAATCTGACCAGTTCTGCTTCTGTTGTTTCATTTTCCTTTTTTACCATAATATAGTAGTTACAATAATAACTATAATAAATTATTCAATAAATTTTCAGACAAAAAGAGAAAAATATATAAATATTATTGACAATGACAACAAAATTATTGTAAAATGGAAGAAAAAGAAGCAAGGTTGGATAAAAAAGATAAGAAACTCCTCTATCTCCTTGATTTCGATGCAAGGCAGTCATACTCAAGGCTGGCAAAATCCCTGGGCATGAGCAAGCAGGGAGTGGAATACAAGTTAACCAATCTTCAGAAGAAAGGAGTGATCAGGGGATTTTATCCTGTCATCAACTCCCCAAAGATGGGCTACCTCTACTGCCGGCTCTCTCTTGTGCTCCAGAATGTCGATGAGAAAGTAGAGCAGGAGATTGCAGCATACCTTGTCCAGAACCCGAGGTTCTTCTGGGTCTTTACCACCCAGGGATTATTCGACTATCTTGTCGTCATGTGGGCAAGATCGATAACAGAATTCAAGGAAGCTATAAACGAGCTTCTCTCAAGATACGGAAGATACATAAGATACAAGAACGAGTCAGTCACAACCGATGTCATCCATTACCAACATCGGTATCTGCTTGAAAAAAAGGATTCAAAAGTAATCCACATAAAAGAGACTGATGAAAGGATTGAAGTTGATGAAAAGGAAAAAGATATCCTAAGAGCGCTCTGCGAGGATGCGAGGATGCCGGCAGTGATGATAGCACAAAAGACAGGCATACCGGCAAAGTCAGTCTCATACAGGATAAAGAAGCTTGAAAAAGAAGGCATAATAGAAGGCTACAGGCCCAATATCGACCACAAGAAGCTGGGCTACACCTATTACAAGCTCTGGATAAACATCCATTATCAGAACATCGATAACATCCATTCGCTCTATTCATACATCAGCCGAAATCCAATAGTGCTCTACATAGTCAAGGGCATAGGTCTTCCTGAGGACCTGGACATCGAGATAATGGTGCGCTCCAATCTCGAGCTGTTCAGTTTTGTAAAAGACCTAAAGCGAAGGTTTCCGAACCTGATAGGCGACTACAGGACATTCATGTTCATCGACACGAAGAAAGTAAGGTACATCCCTTTCTAGATCACATCCCATTCTAGCTCTTTTTCTTCGGCCGAAGCATCAGCCACTTCTCCTTCTGCCTGCCGTTGCTCTTCATCCTTCTAACGAACCGATGCAGCTTCTCCTCATAGAATGCAGTATAGTAGGATACAAGGGATGATAGCCCATAGATCAGGAATGCTACTCCGAAAAGTAGGTAGAACACGCTGAACAGCACACTGTACCAATGCGTCGGACGAAGGTCAGAGAATCCTCTCGCTGTAAGAGATATCGTCGAGAAATAAAGAGAATCGGTTATGCTCCAGGCTTCAGTGAAATGATAGAACAAGGTGCCTATAGTCAAAAGCAGCGCAATCAGAACGCCAAGGAACACAAGCCTGCGTGTCACATCTATTTTTATCTCATTCTCTGTCCTGTACATGGTAACCAGAAAAGTATACTAGTATATAAATATTCTCAAAAAAGATTGTTCATTTCAGGTAGCTCGGCCTGCCTTCAGGCACAAGCCTTGCCCTGCAGTGCGGGCAGACCATGTCGCTGCAGCTCTGGCCTTTAGGGCATACTGCCCGAAAACCGCAATTTGGGCAGACGCATTGGTTCAGCAGGCTCTCGTCATGCTTTGGCGGCATCTTCTCATTCAGGTTCTCTGGGGTCATTATTTTCACCTCGAAATAATGTTTCGTAATAGACTAGAATATTTTAATCTTAATATTTTGCAGGCCATTTAAAATCATATTTACCATTAAACCACATCATCTCCTGAGCAACGCAGCAAAATACAACAGCCATATTGCAGTGAATATGAACTCGATTCCGACAAATATGCCGATTATAGTATATGCTGATAAAGGAAGCAGCATTATAATTATGGCTGCAATGAGAATAGATACAATTCCATTAAGTCCGAGATACCACCAGCTCACCGCTTTCCTGATTATGCCTGCTAATATCAGCCTCGTGATACCTGCCAGCATAAATACTACAGCCAGAAAATAAGTGAGCACAAACAGGCCTCTTATAGGAAACAGGACAAGCAGCAATCCGAAAATAAGATACAACGCTCCGAATGCAATGCTCACCAAAAAGCCTTTCCATCTGCGGGCACGAAACGAGACTAACAGATAAAATGCACCTGCCAAAGAAAGCATCACTCCAAAAATAATCTCAGCAGCAAGCGAAGAGACAAACGGAAATATCACAGCCAAAATACCAAGCAACAGGAAGAACAACCCCATCGCTATGTACCATCTTCGAAATTCTTTGACATATTCAAACATCCTGCTCAACCACCTTCTGCTCGTTCATCTGTCGCATATGCTTTTTAAGTCACAAACATGCCCCACTTGTCCATCATATCAATACTGATGACTTTGCAATGTTTTTCCTCAGCCTCCTCAGTTCAGATTCCGGCTGAAGGTCTGTTCGATTTATCTCAGACTTTGGCACAGGCAGCACAATCCATTCCTCTTTTTTCTTTTCCATCACACTCACCCCCTGTTCTTTTGTTTATTTAGTTTCCTTTGTCTATTCTCATGTTTCGACCTTGGCATTCAGGACGATATTCTCCCCTATCTCCTTTATGTCCTCATCATTGACCACAAGCTCTTCACCTGATCCGATAAGCTTGTCGCATACCAAAGACAAAAGCTCATTGGTCGGGCCTATCCTTTTGACCTCACGGACCTTGGCGACCTTTTCGCCGTCGATATCATATACATCCTTGCCTGCGAATTCTTCACTCGGCACTATGTTCAGCATCGCTCCCTCTTCATTGAGGGTCTCGATATAATCCCTTCCGATATAGTAGTTGTCCTTGAACAGGCCCTTGTCCACTATAACACCTTCTACCTGAAGAGTCCTTGGATGCAGCCTTACTGCGCTGATCTTTCCGATCTCCTGGCCGTCTTTTGTCAGCACCTTCTGGCCGACAACTGATTTTGAATTCGACGTCTGCTCAAGCGGAAGAGCAGTCTTCTTGATTTCTGCCATGTATATCACCTCATTCGAATTTTATATTGCCATCCAGCTAACCTAGTTCAGCAGGACATTGCTGTTGACCTTCTCAATATTTGTATCTGGTATGTCCAGTATCTCGCCTTCTTCCTTGGACACCTTGAGCCTGAATGGCTTTCCGACACCTTTTAACTCAATGTCCTTTACCTCGCCAATATATTTTCCTTCCTTTGAATAGACCTTCATGTTCTTGATCGACCTGAATGGATTCATCGAAAGAACAGCTTTCCGGGAATCAAGATTAGAAAAAAAACTTGAAGAGAGGTAAACCTTATCTGAAAAAGGGCCGTCTTCCAATATGAAACCCTCAACACTCAGATCATCTGGATTCACGGCTATGTCCTTGATTTTTCCGAGTTTCCCGCCTGACTTCGTCACTACAGGCATTCCCCTGCTTTCCTTCAGACTGACAGTGTCCTGTTTGTCAAGAGAATTACTGGTTATCTCTATCATGAATAATAGCACCTCCTGTTCTTCTATTCATACAAAAAAGCATAAGCACTTCTATCTTACAAATAAACACAACCCATCATACATTAATAAAACATGTCATGGAAAAATTGCACGAATGGAAAATTTTAAATATCTAATAAGGATAATCGGCAAAAATGGCTAAAAAAATAGACCTGTACGACAAAAAGATTCTGTTCTATCTGGACATCGACTCGAGGATGACCGCATCTGCACTCTCAAAGAAGATAAAGCTTCCAAAAGAGAGCGTAAACTACAGGATAAAGCGCCTTCTTCGGAATAAAATAATAATTTATTTCAATACGATAATCAACGCAAGCCTTTTTGGCAACCAGTACTACCAGGTATACCTGAAGCTTTACAAGCACACAAAAGCAGATGAGAAAAGGATTATCAATTTTCTCATGAAGAGCGGCAACTGTTCCAACGTAAGGGTAAACGAAGGCAGATTTGACATAGTTTTCATGGCAATAATGAAAGACACCAAAAAGTTCCGTGAGATGATGAACAGGATCGGCAACGATTTCAAGGAACTCATATCTGAAAAGGATGTCAACATCATAACAAGAAGCATAAAGCTCAACCAGAAGATACTTTATTCTGAAGGAGATGACCGAAAGATAATGTACCACGACGTGAAGTCTGAAGAGAAGGTCGATGATACAGATATCAGGATTCTAAGAAGATTGTCAAATCATGCAAGAGAGTCCCTGACAGGGATCGCAAGACGGCTGAAGCTTGACCCAAAGGTTGTGAGATACAGGATGAAGAAGATGCAGAAACTAGGGGTAATTGCTGGCTACAGCACAGTCATAGACTACGAGAACTTCGGCTACCAGTTCGTGCAGCTGGATTTCGTGCTCCAGGACATGATGAAAGCAGGAAACATAATAGAGTTTTTCAACAGCACAAACACCTGCCTGTATGCATACGAGACGATAGGCAGGTACGACCTCTCGATACAGATATATGTGAATGACGACGAGCATCTGCGTGTGATCCTTGACAGGTTCAAGTCAAAATACAGGCATGATTACATTTCATATGACATGTCCCGGATATTCAAGTACTTCATACCGAACTGGTCGCCGTTTCGGACAGGCTCAGAGATCATCCACAAGGATATCGAATGGCAGGAATGAAACCAAGGTTCTATATATAACATCATCCTTTTCTATCAGAAACAGAGAAAAGACCAACATTATTAGTTAAAAACACAAAAAAAAGGCAGATTTTCTTCTATTTATTCAAGATACCAACAAAAGAGTTTATAATTCTGAATACCATACTATAATTATCAACACAGTTGGATGATATTGAGGCTGCTTAGGGGGATTCTTGAATGATTGCTGTGTTGTCCACATATTGATTATTATTTTTGAAGATCATGCATTAAAATTTTTTATTTTTCCTAAGATACAAATGGAGGTGAAAAGCAGGCAGGAAAAGGCCTGCGGTCAAAATGGAAAGACAAAGCAGTTTCGGTGAAGCATTGAAAGGCGTGATAGCATCATTCTTCAGCAGCGCTGAGAAAGGTATAAAGAGATCCATCGCAACAGCAACAAGGAATGTAGATGAGAAATTCGAGCAATATAAGAATGCAGCATTCCTGACCTTGTTTCGGTTGGCTTTGTACCTGGGAGGCATCGCGCTGATAACAGCAGGGATAATAGTGTTCTTTTCAGGATTGATTACGCCTGAGCTGACGCTTCTTTTGGCAGGACTCTTGATTGTATACATAGCGTTTGTGCTGCGAAGATACGAGCTCAGATCATGAACCTGAAAAGATCAAGCAGAATAGAAGAGGAGTTAGCATACCGGTTGAAAGAGGTGATTTTTAGCTATGATGAAGAACAAGAGACTGGCCCAGGAGCTTGAGGACATGGCAGACTATCTTGAGCTTGAGAAGGTCCAGTGGAAGCCGAGAGCCTACAGACAGGCTGCAGCAGGCATAAGGAACCTTGACAAGGATGCTGAAGAGATCTACGAGGAGAAGGGAAAAAAAGGCCTGCAGAAGATCCAGGGCATAGGCTCCAGCATCGCAGACCATATCGCTGAATATTTCGAGAAGAAAAGGATCTCAAAGCTTCGGGACCTGAGAATGAGATATCCAAAAGACATCCTGAAGATCGCAAGGCTGGAAGGCCTGGGTCCGAGCAAGACCAAGGACCTTATGGAAAAGCTCGATATCGGATCGATAAAAGACCTTCGCAAGGCTCTGGAAGGACACAGGATCAGAGATCTGGAAGGTTTCGGAAAAAAGACTGAGGAAAACATAAGAGAATCTCTTGGAAGGAAAGATAAAAAAAGGATGCACATAGGAAAAGCCATGGACATCGCTGACGAGGTCATTGACAACATAAAAGACTCGGCAGAACAGGTCGATTATGCAGGCTCGCTTCGGAGGGGAAAAGAGACGATAGGCGACATCGACATCCTGGCCCGGGCAAAGGATAACAAGAAGATCATGGATGCCTTCACGAACATGGATAATGTTGAGAAGATTGTCTCCAGAGGAAAGACCAAGAGCACAGTGATCATGGACAAAGTCCAGATCGATCTTCGCATAGTCCCAAAATCATCATACGCATCAGCACTCATGTACTTCACAGGAAGCAAAGACCATAACATCGAGATCAGGAAGATAGCCAACAGGAAAGGCTGGAAGCTTTCTGAATACGGCCTCTCAAAAACAAAGGCAAGATCAGAGAAGGAGATCTACAACAAGCTCGGCATGGATTACATACCTCCTGAGCTTCGTGAGAAAAGAGGCGAGATAGAGGCAGCAAAGAAAGGCAGGCTTCCGAAGCTTGTTAAGCTAAAAGACATAAAAGGCGACCTTCAGATGCACACGAGATACAGCGACGGCCTAAACAACGCAGAGGATATGGCAAAGAAGGCAGAAAGCCTAGGGTATGAGTACATCGCGATAACAGATCATTCGAAATCTCTCCACATGGCCGGGATGAACGAAAAGGACCTGAAAAAACAGCAGAAGGAGATAGATAAGTTACGCTCAAAGGTCAGGATATTCAAGAGCTCTGAAGTCGAGATCAAGAAGGACGGAAGCCTCGACTATCCGGATAAGGTCCTAAAGGAACTCGATCTTGTCTGCGGTGCAGTCCACTCTAACATGAAGATGA
The DNA here is from genome assembly GCA_964390375.1 of uncultured Methanosarcinales archaeon. Classification (GTDB taxonomy): domain Archaea; phylum Nanobdellota; class Nanobdellia; order Woesearchaeales; family DSVV01; genus CAYMIF01. The sequence continues at coordinate 41,276 of CAYMIF010000008.1, read as the reverse complement.
AAGACATGACGAAGAGGCTTCTAAAGGCGCTTGACAACAGGTATCTTGACATACTCGTGCACCCGACAGGCAGGATGATAAACAAGAGGGATACGATTAAAGCAGACTTCAGCAAGGTATTCGACAAGGCTGCAGAGAGAGGCATTATACTGGAGATCAACTCCCAGCCAGACAGGCTTGACTTAAATGACCTAAATATCATGGCAGCGAAGCAGGCTGGCTGCAGGTTTTCGATAAGTACAGACGCGCATTCGCCAAAGGGCATGGAGATGATTAGATACGGGATAGGCCAGGCAAGAAGAGGCTGGCTTGAAAAAAAAGACATAATCAACACCATGAGCCCAGAAAGGTTCAGAAAGGAATTTGAAATCGAATGAAAGAAAAAGACAATGAAAAACAGTTCAATATGGAAAGATCAAAGGAGAAGGATTCAGGATGAAACTATATCAGGACGGATTGAGTAAAAAAGAAGCGCAGGAGATGGGCACTCAAAAAAAACATCTCACAAGCCAGCTAAAGAGGACTGTAAAAGACAAAAAGGTACAAAGCGCAATGGAAAAGGTAGACAGGGCATGGTTCATGAACAACTTTGACACAGCATATAAAGATGTTCCGCAGCACATAGGAAAAGGCCAGACTATATCCCAGCCTACGACGGTCGGCCTGATGCTTGAGTTGGCAGATCTCAAGCCAAAGCACAAAGTGCTGGAAGCTGGTGCTGGTTCTGGATGGAATGCTGCCCTGATCGCATATATAGTATATCCAGGAAAAGTGCTCAGCATAGAAAAGGAAAAAGAGCTGGTCGCAGTAGCGATGGCAAACACACAAAAAGCAAAGGCCAGGCTAAAAAGGCTCGACAACCTATCGATCCGCCTTGGCGATGTATATGATGAAACTGACAGATATGACAGGATAATATTCACAGCAGGGATAGAAAAGCAGGAGGAAGAAAGGATCGATGGGTTTGCTCAGGAGCATCTGCTTCCTGGCGGAAAGATGATCTGCCCTTTCCAAAGCGGCCCTCTGATCATTATCAAAAAGGCGAAAAAAACACTAAAGAAAGAATACACAAAGGAAAAATTCTCCTTTGTTCCTCTTAAGCAAGAGAGATTAACAAAGCTGTCAAAAAGATAGGAGGTGATAAGATGACAGAACCAAATATCGAAAAAAGCGTGCAGAAGACATACAAATGGATAAACGATGTACAGGAAGACCTGGAATGGGAAAACAGGCACGATGCATTAAAAGCGCTGAGAGAGACTCTTCACATGCTGAGGGACAGGCTAACTGTGCAGGAGGCAGTGGACCTGGCATCACAGTTGCCGCTCGAGCTCAAAGGCATATACTTCGATGGCTGGAGAACGACAAGCAAGCCTGAGAAGATGGACAGGACCGCATTTGTCAGCAGGGTCCATTCTGCATTCGGGAACAATCCAGACATAGATCCGGCAGAGGTAGTACAGACTGTTCTTGGAACGATCCAGAAAAAGATAAGCAATGGAGAGATGCAAGACATAAGATCCAATCTTCCAAAGGACATTGATGAGCTTTTTGTGCAGAAGACCCTGAATGAATCTGAACAAGGGATAAGGTGATATATATGGTGAACGACGAATCGATAAAAAAGGACATAATGGACCAGCTCTACTGGGATTCACGCGTCGATGCAACAGACGTGACAGTAGAGGTATCGAAAGGCGTGGTGACGATCAAGGGAACAGTCCCCACATACAGAGCAAGGGAAGCTGCATACGATAATTGCTTTACGATCAGAGGAGTTGTAGGAGTAAATGAGGATCTGAAGGTGAAATACCCTGATAAGATACCGTCTGATGAGGAGATGAAGGATGATGCAGAGAAGAACCTGATGTACAGCCCGGACATAGATTCCAGAAAGATTGAGGTCAATGTAAATGAAGGCATTGCTGAGCTTAAAGGAAGCGTTGATACGCTGTGGAAGAAATATATTGCAGAGTCAGAAGCAGGAGCGACGATCGGTGTCGCAGGCGTCATAAACCACCTGACAGTTGTTCCGACAAAGACTGTCCCTGACGAGGACATTGCAGAGGATCTGATGAATGCCCTGACAAGAAATTCCCTTGTGGATGAGACAAAGCTGACAGTCAAGGTCGAAGATGGTATTGTGCATCTCAAAGGCGAGGTTCCAAGCCTCACTGAAAAAAAAGAGGCAATGGACTCTGCATACCTGACAGCAGGGGTGATTGACCTCAAGTCAGATGATCTTGTTGTCTCGCAGGAAGCATGAGTTTGCAGGTTGAAAGGCAGGATGAAAGCATTCATAGGTACATCAGGATGGAACTACCAGCACTGGAAAGGCAGGTTCTATCCTTCTGACATCCAAAAAAAGGACTGGTTTGGCCATTACATGGATAACTTCAATACAGTGGAGATCAATTATTCCTTTTACAGATGGCCAAGCGAAAAAGTCCTCGACAGCTGGAAAAAACGCTCATCATCAGGGTTTGTCTTCAGCCTAAAAGCTCCCAGGACAATCACCCACATAAAAAGGTTCAGGGATGCGGAAGTTAAGATCGATGATTTTTACAGGCTGTCAGGAAGGCTGGGGAGCAGTATGGGCTGTCACCTTTTCCAGGCTCCGCCGAACTTCAGAAAGACCCAGGAGAACATGGAAAGGCTCCAGAGATTCCTCTCTGCCCTTGATGCCAGAAAAAAAAACGTGATTGAATTCCGCGAACCTGGCTGGTGGGACAAAGAGGTCTTCAGGCTGTGCAGGAAGAGCAGGGTGTCTTTCTGCCGTGTGATAGGGCTTGGGATGCCGGATACTGCACCCAAAACAGCCAGGTTTTCCTATCTTCGTTTCCATGGAAAGGACTACAGGACATTGTTTTCAGATAAAGATATATCACGATATGCAAAGGAGATCAAGAAGACAAAAGACAAGGTTTATGCATATTTCAACAATGATTATCAGGCGAACGCGGTCAGGAACGCAAAAGGCCTGATGGAGGTATTAGACTATGCCTGAATTACCTGATGTCGAGAACTACAGGCAGGTATTTGCCGAGCATGCACAAGGAAAGAAGATAAGAGACATAAGGATAACAGACGCCAAGATGATTAAAGGAACAGCAAAGAAGCTTAAGGCTGAACTAGTCGGCAGGACAATCAAGGACACAGAAAGAAAAGGCAAGCATCTTCTCCTGATGCTCAGCAGCGACAGGGTCGTGAACATGCATTTCGGGATGACAGGAGACCTTAAGCATTTCAAAGAAGAGGCCCCAAGATACACTAAGGTCATATTCGAATTCGCAAGAAACAGAAACATCGCCTACATATCCAAAAGAAGGCTCGGCAGGATAAGTCTCGGAGAGCCTGATGTCGGGCCTGATGCCCTGGAAATCTCCAAGCCAGATTTCCTAAGATACATATCCGGCTCAAGGGCATCGATAAAGAGCGCACTTATGGACCAGGATAAGATATCAGGCATAGGAAACATCTATTCAGACGAGATCCTTTATCATGCAGGTATCCATCCCGCAACCAGATGCAGCGAGCTCAGTGAAAAAGAGCAAAAGGAGCTTTACCTGACCATGAGACAGGTGCTTGAGAAATCCATCAGGAAATACATGGATTTCCCGAAGAATTACCTGCTGCTCAGGCGTAATGAAGGAGAGGACTGCGTGCTTTGCAGCGGAAAGATAGCCAGTAAGAAGATAAATTCACGGACATCGTATTTTTGCACAAAACATCAGAAGAGGTGATGCAGATGATGATTAAAAGGATAGAGCCATGGCCTTTGGCTAAGATAGTGGCATTGATATACGTGGCGATAGGGCTGATTGTAGGCCTGATCACGACGATATGGTCGATATTTTTCCAGGCAACGATGATGAGCTCATTTCCTATTCCAGCGGCAATAGGCATCGCATCAGTGATAATATTGCCAGTAGTTTATGGTATAACAGGGCTTTTAGGAAGCCTGATTGTCGCCTGGCTCTATAATGTCATATCAGACTGGATTGGAGGGATAGAGATTCAGACTAGCTGAATCATTTTTCTTTTTATTATATTGCAGGCGAAACACAATGAAAAGATCACCAGATAAGATGTCCAGGAGAAAAGCAGAGAAAAGAGCCAAAAATCTTCGGGAAGAGATTGAGCATCACGATTACCTTTACTATGTGAAGAACAGGCCAAAGATCTCAGATGCAGAATATGACAGGCTTTTTGAGCAGCTTGAAAAGATCGAGAACAGATATCCCTCCCTAAAGACAGGAGACTCACCGACGCAGAAAGTCGGAGGCGAAGTGCAGGATAAGCTAAAGAAGGTAAGGCACAAGTCAGCGATGCTGAGCCTAAGGTCCAGCAGGGAAGAAAAAGAAATCAGGAAATTCACAAATGACAATTCAGGCCAGGAATTCATCCTTGAGCCGAAATACGATGGATTTTCCATCGAGGTAGTATACGAGAAAGGCAGATTCCGCTACGCTGCTACAAGAGGCGACGGCCAGACAGGCGAGGATATCTCAGCCAACGCAAAGACCATAGGCCCGCTTCCATTAAAGCTCAAAAGACAGGAGACCATCTCAGTAAGAGGAGAGGTCTTCCTCCCGAAAAGCGCGTTTACGAAGATAAACAAGGAACGGGTAGAGAAAGGCAAAGAGGCATTCGCTAACCCTAGGAACGCAGCAGCCGGCATGATGCGACAGCTTGACCCGAACAAGGTCGCACCGATGCCGTTTGACATAGTGTTCTATGAGCTGCTAAAAGGCGCAGGCAAAGAGGATCACGAAAAGACCCTGGAATGGTTAAGAAGCCTTGGTCTCAAGACAGGCAGGCACAACAGCAAGGCCAAGGAACTCAAGGGTGCAAAAAGATATCATGAAGAGATGATAAAAAAAAGGGATTCGATTGAATATGAGATCGACGGAATCGTGATCAAGATCAATGACTACAGGACAAGGCAGGAGCTTGGTGTCAGGCAGAGAAACCCAAAATGGGCGATAGCCTGGAAATTTCCTCCAAAGCAGGAGAAGACAAGGATTCTGGATATAACTGTCCAGGTAGGAAGGACAGGGATGCTGACGCCGGTAGCATTGCTCTCACCAGTTGACATCGGCGGAGTCACGGTCTCACGTGCAACCCTTCATAACGAAGACTATGTCAAGAAGCATGACTTTCGAAAGAACGACATCGTGAAGCTTAAGAGGGCAGGCGACGTGATCCCTGAGGTGGTCAGCCGTCAGGGCAGCTCAGGAAAAAGAGGAAAAAGGTTCTCGATGCCAAAGAGATGCCCGGCATGCAGAAGTTCAGTGATAAAAGAAGGAGCATATTATTTTTGCGGTGCTGGACTCAGATGCCCTGCCCAGCTGAAGGGCCATATCATGCATTTTGCATCGAGGGCTGCGATGGATATAGAAGGGATTGGAGATAAGGTAGCAGAGATGATCACGGACCTTGACCTGGTCAGCGATATATCAGGACTTTATACTCTAAAAAAGGAAGACCTCAAAAAACTCGAAGGGTTCAGTAGCAGGTCAGCAGAAAAGCTTTATTCACAGATTCAGGATGCAAGACAAGCAGACCTTGACAGGTTTCTCTACAGCCTTGGCATAAGGCATGTAGGTGAGCATATAGCAAGAGTCGTAGCAGCAAGGTTCAGTGATATAGAAGAAATAAGGAATGCAAAGAAGAATGACTTCGAATCCGCAGAAGAGATCGGCCCGCAGATCGCAGAAAGCCTCGAGGCATTCTTCAAAAAGAACAAGACCATTGTGGATTCATTGTTGCAGGAGATCGATGTAAAAGGCACCAAAAAGAGGAAAAATAGCAGCATTTCAGGCAGGACGTTTGTCTTTACTGGATCGCTTGAATCATTCATGAGGAATGATGCGAAAAGAGCGGTCGAGAAAGCCGGTGCAAGAGCATCATCCACTGTCAGCAAAAACACAGATTATGTGGTCGCAGGAGAAAATCCTGGCTCAAAGCTTGACCAGGCAAAGGAGCATGATGTGAAGATAATATCTGAAAAAGATTTCAAGAAGATGATCGGAGGAGGATGAAGATGGAAAAGGACCTGAAAAGCAAGACATGCACTGCATGCAGCGGAGAAGAAAAGCCGCTCACAGGCGACACTCTCAAGGAATATAGCAAAGAGGTAGATGCAGGCTGGAAAGTCGAAGAGGAGCATCATATCACAAGAAGCTTTGATTTTCCAGATTTTAGGATAGCCCTTGATTTCACGAATAAGGTAGGCAGCCTTGCAGAGGAGCAGGGCCATCATCCAGACATTTCATTGTCATGGGGAAATGTAAGGATTAAACTGTACACCCACAAGATAGACGGGTTGCATGACAACGATTTCATCATGGCAGACAAGATCGATGAGATCTACAGGAAATTTGCACAAGGAGGTGAAAAAGATGCTTAGGCATACAAAAGACATAAGAGGATACAAGCTGAGGTCAGTTGACGAGGAATTCGGAAAAGTCAAGGAATTCTATTTCGATGACGCGCTTTGGGTTGTGAGGTATCTGGTAGCAGATACTGGAAGATGGCTGCCAGGAAGGCTAGTCCTTGTATCACCCAAATCACTGGGAATGGTTGATGAGGAACAAAAGAAGATAATAGTCAACCTGACCAGGAAAAACATAGAGGACAGCCCGCATATATCCCAGGATAAGCCAGTATCCAGGCAGCTCGAGGCAAGCCTAGTCAGGTTCTACGGCTGGCCAGCATACTGGGAACAAAGTATTAAAAAGGATGAACACGGCGACCCAAATCTGAGGAGCACAAAAGAGATAATCGGCTACAACATAAACGCTCTGGATGGAGAGATAGGAAGGATAACAAACTTCATTGTCGATGACCTGGACTGGGCAGTCAGATACATTGTCGTGGACACTAACAAGTGGCTGCCAGGAAGAAAAGTGCTGCTTGCGCTTGACTGGGTCAAGCAGGTCAATGAAAGCGACAAGAACATGATTGTCGATGTGACCAGGAACATGATAGAGCAAGCACCAGAGTACAGACCAGAAGAGCCGATAGACAGGGATTTCGAGACTGCTCTCTTTGACCATTACAAGAAGAGGTATTATTGGGAATAAAAGCCAGAAGCGAGGTGATTTAGATGGCAAGATCAGAAAAAGCAGACGAATTTGTTGAGAGTGTGAATGATCTCAAGGAAAGGATAGCTGACCTTGAGAAGAGCTACAAAAACACTGTCAAGGACAAGATAGTGGAAGGAAAAGAGAGGTTCGAGTCAAAGGTGCACGAGTCGCCTTTGCAGACCATGGGCATGGCCTTTGGGACAGGACTTGTGATCGGTGCGCTTGGAGCTGCACTGATAAAGATGAAATGAAAAAGGAGATTAAGAAGAGGATAGCGCTCACGCTCACTATCGCATTGGGCATTTTCCTGATCTATGCTCTATTGCCTTTCACGAGTGCATTCTTTGGAGCGCTTATCCTCTATGTCCTTTTTCTTCCGGTGTTCAGGTGGCTTTGCAGGAAGAAGATTTCAAAGAAAATCTCTGCTATAATAATCCTGGTATTATCTACCATAGTACTGATAATCCCGCTTCTTCTGATAACAGCAGCCATAATAAACCAGGCAAGCAGCCTGAATGAATACCGGGATGAGATAATAAATTATATTGAAGGGGTAGATGATTACCTAAAGGGCATAGACCTCTCAGGGATCATGAAGGACCAGACACCAAGGATAATAAGCACACTTCAGGATATACTGATAGGGCTGTTCACTGGCTTTTCCTCTGCATCCATAAACATACTGATAATGTATTTCCTACTCTACTACATGCTTATCAATTCCAAAAAGCTTCACAAGAAGGCAATTGAACTTATCCCGTTCAACAATAAGAACTCCAACAGGCTGGTGGAAGAGGTAAGCACAGTCACAAAATCCACGATAATAACATCCGGCCTGATAGCGCTTCTGCAGGGTGTATTGATAGGCATAGGATTTCTAATTTTCGGCCTTCCTGGAGCGATATTCTGGGGATTTGTCGGATTCTTCCTGTCATTCCTGCCTGTGGTCGGAGTATCCTTGATTTGGATAGCAGTGTCGATAATCCTTCTTGTGCAAGGAAGATACTGGCCAGCAGCCGGATTCTTATTGTGGGGATTATTCACAAGCAACATAGACAATCTCTTGAGGCCGTATATCCAGAACAAGGTAGGCCGCATACATCCGCTTGTGGTATTGATTGGTGTTTTCATGGGAATCCCTATCTTCGGCATCATGGGCTTGATAATCGGGCCGTTGCTGCTGTCATACTTTCTCCTGATATCCGGCATGTTCATAAAGGAATACACTGATGGCCTGGATTAAAAGATATCAAATCAAAAAAACAATAATCAGTCTCATGCAATCTTTCTGCATTCCATATAGAATCTTTTCTCGACTGCTTCACCCATGCTGAAGGTCTTTCTCGGTACCGGTCCGTTCGCCATGACTGAGGAAAACAAGCCTGACTTTGATATAGAAGGTAGAAATATTCCGCAATTCCCCTGTTTTGACGCAAGTTCTGACAGCACATCGTCGCCGTGGATGTAATCAATCTTCTCTGCGGTATCTGATTCCTTTATAAGATAGTCCAGGAATTCCTGGATAGTTCCGACTGCAAGGCCATGCTGGGGATTGCTGACTTCAAGCAGAAGATGCTTTGAACTGATTATCACTCCTGCACGATGCTTATCGCTGGAGGATCTTCTGGCCTTACATTTCATATCATCAAAGCCCATGCAATCGATGATCTCAAGCCTTTTACCATAGAATTTCTTCGCCTCTTCCAATATATCCTTTTTGACATCAAAGAGCACCCTGTGGATAGGCTCAAAATCTATGCTCTTGTCATGTATATTGACTGCCTCAACCAGAGCATATCTAGCAGGATGATCCATGATATCAGGGTCATCCTGATTCTCTATCTTTATCTTCTCCCAGAAGGTCTTGGCAGTGGCAAGGGAATGGTTGCCGTCTCCGACAGCAAAAAGAACAGGCTCATCGATAGGGATGTCTCCATATCTTTCCTGAAGCTTAGCAGGCCCGATCAGCTTTTCAAAAGCTGACGCGACCTTCTCCGAAGCCTCCAAACCTACAAGCCGGCCGCAAATACGACCAGAATCCATCATCAAGGGAAAATCATAGATTTTTTTCATCTCATCCTTATGATTTTCTATTGCAGAAAACAAAGAATCATCCGGATCATCAAATAGCACCATGATATGCGGGATCTCCAGGCAGGCTTTCCTTCTGATCTCTATTCTTGGAGGGAGCCTCTCAGCGATAGTGCCTTCAGTCGCCCTGACCAGGGAATGAGATTCCGCTGAATAATCATATCTCTCAAGATCGACTGCCAGGACAAGACCTTTTCTGAGTTTTCCCCGAACTTCCCGCTCTAGATATATCATGCCTTCATGCTCTTCAAACACGTCTTCCTTTAGGTACTTTTCCATGTTCGACCAGATCCTTTCGATCCTCTCATCCCTGTACGGCGATTCTAGATAGATCTCTGGATATGTTATATGCAGTGTCGACACAGATTGAGAGACCATCTCCTCCACCTTCTTCCAGTATTCTGGCTGTGAAGTGTATTGGTCGCACGCGATTGTTGCCCATATGGTCAGGTCGACCGCAGGCTTTGGCAGCAGTATCTTCGGTGCTGCTACACCGACTGTATCATATTTGCGCATTCATCTCCCTCCTTTTGAAAAAATAAAACAACCGTTCACTAATGATTCAGAAAAATAACCTCAATAAAAAGCTTTCTAATCAGGTCAGATTCCAATATATTGAAAACATTTTTATATTGAAATATCCGAAGCTAAGGAACATGAGATACTTGGTTTTGCTTCCCATCATATTGCTGGTTATTGTTTATCCACCTAACGCCTGTGCAATTGACTACTACGTTTCCCCGGCTGGAGACGATTCAGGCACAGGAACATCAGAAAGTCCATTCGCAACAGTCCAGAAGGCCCATGACACTGCATCTGCAGGAGACAGGATAATCCTGCGCGGAGGCACCTACATCCCTGATGACAGGACAAGATTCACAAAGACCGGAACTTCTGACGATTTCTTCCATATAGAGGTCTATCCAGGAGAATCTGTGCTGATCGACGGCACCGACATCCCGCCTGGAGACACAGAAGGGCAGTCAACACCCACATGGCAGTTCAATCATGCAGGATACTGGAAAGTCACAGGCCCTATCCACCTAACCAACGGACGCGGCGCAGGTGTGATAATAGAGGACAGCAGCAATATAATGATGGAAAGGATAGAGAGCAGCTACAACGGTAAGATGGCGGCGCGGGCAGGCCACGGCTTCATGGTTTGGGACACAGACAACCTTCTTCTGAAGAACTGTGATGCCCACCACAACGCTAACCACAGGTGGAAGACAGGTGAGAGCCAGGCTGAAAACCAGTACCAGCACGGCGACGGATTCAGGATATTTGAAGGAAACAATATAAAGCTTGTCGGTTGCAGGGGCTGGCACAACCTTGATGATGCGTTTGATTCTACCCAGGCCTCTGACCCGATTGAGTTCATAGACTCCTGGGGCGCTTACTCAGGAAAGGACGATTCACAAGGATCTATCACAGGTACGCCTGGCTTCAGTCTTGCCGGCCCGAACGTCAACAGGGAAGGATTCCGGATAGGCTACGAGGACGATCCTGCATCCCATCGGCTGATTGGATGCATTGCGTGGAATAATGCAGGCAACGGCTATCACATGGGGCAGGGCCCGAGAGTCATCCAGCATTCGATCTCTTTTGGAAATGAGGGCCATGCCTTTAGGTATTACTATTCCTGGAAGGACCTGTATCAGATGCACCATTATTTGCAGAACAACTGGGAGTTCAACAACGGCCAGACTGGCTTCCTTCCTTATGAGCCTGACAGCAACCATAATTCATGGGATGCCTCTTCCGGTTTTTCTGCAGATGCACAGGACTTCATCAGCCAGGATGAGACAGGGATGCTAGGGCCAAGGCAGGCTGACGGCTCGCTTCCGAAGACTGATTTTTTCAGGCTTGAGGATGGTTCAGACCTAATCGATGCAGGCACATTCATAAACAGAACAGCATCTGCAGGCTCTGGGACGTCGATTCAGCTTCATGATGCAAGATTCTTCTACGGAAGGCATCCGCTTGATCCGAGTCCGGGTTCAGGCGCGATAATACAGCTCGAGGGCCAGACGAAGAGGGCAGAGGTGTTGTCTGTCAATTACAACACAGGAACATTGTCCCTCAACACCTCATTGACATGGTCATCCGGCCAGGGGGTGGCTTATGCATATGAGGGTTCAGCACCTGACATAGGGGCTTTTGAGTACGGCTCAACAATCATCTGCGACATATCGGTCCACGATGCAGACAACAATCCATGTGACGGGACTGTTTCTGATACAGAGCTGCTGGCATACATCAGCCTCTGGAAATCAGGCTATGCATTGATACAGGATCTCATCGCAGCGGTTATGTTGTGGAAAGGTTAATATCAATATTTTTGTCTTGGTTCATGGTTAGAATTAAATACTATGAACATATCTTCGACAATATAATGGGCCTATCACTCACACATGGCAAGAATACAGGAGTAAATATCGCAACAACGATGTTCCTGAGGATACTAGATATAGATGTCGACAAAAGTGTCCATTTTCTGCTTGAGAAAAGGACATATGATTTTAGTTCAGAGACTCCAAAATGGTCTTTAGAAAAAGAAGACCATGAACTGGACCTGGAACAAGCTCTGACATCTGCCCGCTCACAGCTGGCAGGGGATAACATGAGCATAAAATTGTATGCATTTAGGTATGACCCAAGAAGGGATGTTTCTCTTGCGACCTTGTATTACGACATGCCTGGACACTGTCCTATTGAAAGAGTGGATTATTGGTCGGTCTCAGATCCATGGCGGCCTGTCTTTCCTTCTGATGAGATTGGACCGGAATTATTTCCAGAAAAGCCAGAAGAACTCTTCATCCAGACCATGTCGAGCGGGAAGCAGTATTTCTATGCCTGGATCTTCGACCAAAAGCTTGAAAAGGACACTGCATATTACGGTATCAAGGGCCAGGACAGATGCATTTTGGCTGTGCGGACGATCGACGGCAAGATTGCGCCGATAGACCAACCTTTCTCAGGACATCTGGAATATGACAGTGCCGTAGAAGAAGACAAGGATATAATCAGATGGCTTGCCAAGGACAACAAGATGAATGGCGTCTTCAGATGCGTTCCAAGCCAATATCACAGAAGAACAAGAAACCAGGCTTTCGGAATGATAAACAAATATTCTCAATATTATTCGCAAGGCCAGATTGATGGTCCTGACCTAAAGGAGCTGGTCTGGGGATATGCATGACTTTCATTTGTTCCTGAGCTTATATTACAGATTCGTATCCAACAGGTACTGAAATCCAGTCATATCGAACGAAAAATTTTATATAGACAACATACACACCATGCCTTGTAGGGGGTGTAGCAGCGATTTCTGATATAGTGAGACTTCTTTTGCCCGCCTATTGAAAAAAAAGGAGGGATTAAACTGAAAAAGATCAGTTTATTCGGAAAAGAGATTAGTGTCCTGCTGATTGCAGGAATAGTTCTGGCAACAGGAGTGACAGCAGCCATGGTAGGTTATCTTAGCAATTCTATCACAGCTGATGTCGCAGTGGACAGCCCGCTGTCGTTCTGGTTCAACAAGGAGAACGGACCGACGACAATAAGCCTGCCCGGCACGCATGGCGGTGGAGAGATAACCTACACCACAGTGGTCAAGAACAATGCGAACGCACCTGTGGAGGTCTACAGGGTCATCCATGAGATAACCAACACAGACGGAGACCATTGGGAAGGAGAAGAGTTCGATGAGGTATGGCTTTCCAAGGACAACGGCCCGGAGCAGAACATTACAGCCATGCTCTGCTACATCGACAATGGAGGCGGCCTTCATCCTTTCAGCGACATCGGATCTGCAGGCAAGACCAAAGCCCGCATAATCTTTGCCGCAGCATGCGATGAGACTGATGCACTCTACACCCATCCGGCAGCGACCGCGATAGAGAACGACATCAGGATAGTGCTGAATGAGGGTACGATCGGCAACTACGACATGAAGCTGTGCCATGTCAAGGATCTCTCTGAATCTTGCCCATAAGACCATGAGGATTATTTTTTTTATTTTCTTTTTTATTCTGATTCTGGTTCAGGCAGTGTCAGCTCCATACGGCGGCGAGACATTCGACGTGATGGACTTTCCTGAATGCGATGTCTTAAACGTGACAGTCCAGGGAGAATTAAGGATAGATCAGGGTGAATATGAGTTCTTGGGATGCGACCAGATCGAAGAAAACCAATGGAGCTGTGCATGCTATGACGGCTACACCCTGAGGATGAGCACGCAGTCAAACACCATAAATGATTATGAGATATTCGCGAGCTATTCCACGAAAGAAGATGATGATGATGAGGACAATGACGGCGTGCCAGATGATGAAGACTTCTGCCCTGGATCTGATTCTGAAGACGTAGATGGACAGGGATGCACAGCTGAACAGTTCTGCAATCAGGTGGATATACCAAAAAGAAGAAGGATTCTTGGAATCATAAGATGCATACTTTCTGACTGGAAAGACAACGAATTCCGGTTTTTCTCGTTTGACTGCAGATATTTCCGGGGCGAATGCATCGAAGGAAGAAGAGCTGACTAAAAAGACAAGGCCAAGAGAACCATAATGAATCAAGATCAGGAACATTCTCCACCCGCAGGGCTTCATCCAATAAATGCGTCTGTGTCTAGGGAAGGAAGATTTATGCAGGAAAGCTTCTCGTGGCCATACGAAGCTTGCGCAGCAAGCGGAGTAGTATTTATTGGATGAAGCCGACCCGCAGAAAAAATTTATAAAGGACCATAACTCAATTTTTCACCAAATATGGACATGCTAAAGAACCAGAAAAGATTCCTGCTCTTGATTTTGATAATATTCATAATCTCAGAGCTGATAGACGACTTCCTGGACCATCTGCTGGGTTCTTCTCTTTTCCATTCGTTCTTCCAGCTGATTTTTTTCCTGCTGTTGTTTCTGATGGTAGCGCAGCTCTTCATGATATATCACAAGAGAAAGATAAACAAACTACTTCCTCAGGAATTGATGGAGATCCTAAAAATCATAAAAGGTTATGAGCAGAAGATGGTCATGATCAATAAGAAAAAGCTCATGCAGAAGCTCAATATCACAAAGCCAACTCTGCAAAAAAGGCTGAAAAGCTTAAGCGAGCTTAGATATATAGATAATTACAAGAAAGGCAACAATGATTACATCCGCCTGACACCTCAGGGAAACTCGATTCTGGAGTGAATTACCTTATTTTTACTCATATTTTCCTTGATTTTAGACCTTATTTTAAAAATGCTAAAAAAATAAGCTGTTGATGGATCAGAAAAAATAGACCAGTAATGCTATTTAGAAACATTATCGAAATATTATTATATATGTATATTCGTAAAAATCATTGCTGCGTGTGTGGCAATAACCGAATGGTCTTAAATCAAAATGGAAATGCTCCTGGAGATAGGTATAATAGTGGTAATCACAGCCCTAATCTGCAGTATCCTGACTGCCCTTAGGCAGCCGATAATAATAGGGTATATAATAAGCGGAATCATCGTCGGACCATACTTCCTGAATTACATCACCTTCTCAGAGACATTCAACCTGTTTTCACACCTGGGCATCGCACTTCTTCTGTTCATCGTCGGGCTAAATCTAAATCCAAAGGTAATAAAAGAAGTCGGAAAGGTATCCCTGATAACAGGTCTTGGCCAGGTGATCTTCACATCTCTAATAGGCTTCATCATCTGCAGGCTTTTTGGACTTTCCACGACTGTCTCCCTTTATGTATCGGTCGCGATCACCTTCAGCAGCACGATAATAATAATGAAGCTCCTGTCGGACAAGAATGACATAGGAACACTTTACGGCAAGATATCTATAGGGTTTCTCATTGTCCAGGACATAGTCGTCATAATAATATTGATGATAATATCATCGATCAACCAGGGGCTTGACAATGCCATAATAGACGTAGCGATGAAAGGCCTCGTTTTGGTCGTGATAATCGCGTTGGCCAGCATCTATATCCTTCCTCTATTCTTAAAGCTCATTGCAAAATCCCAGGAGCTGATGCTTCTGTTCTCGATAAGCTGGTGCCTCGCGCTGGCAACACTCTTCTATTATCTTGGTTTTTCTGTTGAGATCGGCGCCCTTCTGGCAGGCATAACCCTGTCGCTCTCGCCCTACAGGTTCGAGATAAGCTCAAGGATGAAGCCTCTGAGGGACTTTTTTCTTGTAATATTCTTTATCATGCTTGGCTCACAGATGACTTTCGCAAACATATATTCACAGCTGCCGCTGATTATCACGCTTTCACTGTTCATACTGATCGGAAATCCGCTCATTGTGATGATTCTGATGGGCCTGCTCGGATACTCCAAGAGAAACAGCTTTTTGGCAGGCCTGACTGTTGCACAGATAAGCGAGTTCTCCCTGATCCTGATATCCCTGGGTGTCAGCGTAGGGCATCTGGGGCAGAAGATCCAATCTATAATCACGGTAATCGGACTGATCACCATCGGAATATCTACATACATAATAATAAATGCCAACAGGATATATCCGTATCTTTCCCGATTCCTCAACATATTCCAGAAATCAGGCAAAAGAATTGACCAGCACAAGTACCATGAGCATGATTCATATGACATAATACTCTTTGGATACAACAGGATAGGTTATGATCTCATCAACTCCTTTAAGAAGATCAAGAAGAAATTCCTGGTGATAGATTACGACCCGGAGACGATCAAGGATCTGATAAAGCAGGGTATAAACTGCAGGTATGGCGATGCCAGCGATTTTGAGTTCCTAAATGAGATAGACATCAGCGATTCAAAGATGATATACTCGACAATACCAGACTTTGACACAAACATCCTGCTCTTAAATTACCTGAAAGATACCAGAAAAGATATGATCATAATCATGGTTTCTCATCAGATAGACGAGGCAATCGAACTCTACGAGAACGGAGCGAGCTATGTCATCATGCCGCATTTTCTCGGCGGCTATTATGCCTCCACAATGATCGAGAAATTCGGCCTGGATTTAGAAAAATTTATAGGTCAGAAGATTGAACATGTTGAACATATAAAGAAAAGGAAGGATATCGGACATGAACATCCAAGATATCATCGCCACAAATAAGGAACGCAAAAAAGGGATCAGAGGGAAAATATCATGGAAAAGCAACAAAATTATCACGAGATGAAAGCTGAAGAGGTCATATCAACACT
The DNA here is from genome assembly GCA_964390375.1 of uncultured Methanosarcinales archaeon. Taxonomy (GTDB): domain Archaea; phylum Nanobdellota; class Nanobdellia; order Woesearchaeales; family DSVV01; genus CAYMIF01. Next base: position 24,902 of record CAYMIF010000008.1, on the reverse strand, counting down.
CAAGACCTCCACTAATGGGCTCTCAGCAAAAGATGCTGAAGAAAGACTTGAAAAAAACGGACCTAACGAACTAAAAGAGAAGAAAAAGATCTCGCCCTGGAAGATATTCATCAGGCAGTTTACCTCTTTCATGGTCATGATACTGATTTTTGCGATAATTGTTTCTGCAGCCATAGGAGAGTTCCTTGATGCCATAGTCATTTCTGTGATAGTGATCCTCAACGGCATATTCGGATTCATACAGGAATTCAAGGCAGAAAAAGCGATAGAAGCACTAAGGAAGCTGACCGCACTGAAAGCCAGGGTCATCAGGGATGGCGAGGTTCATGAGATAGATTCAAGAGACCTTGTTCCAGGGGACCTGATACTCCTGACCACAGGAAGCAAGATTCCTGCTGACGCAAGGCTGATTGAGGCTGTGGCTCTTCAGGCAGATGAATCCTCGCTTACCGGTGAATCTGTCCCTACAAGAAAAGAGATAGATAGCCTTGAAGGTGACATCCCAATAACTGACAGGAAAAACATGGTCTACATGGGAACCACAGTGACAAAAGGTAGAGGAAAAGCAGTGATAGCATCGACTGGCATGAACACAGAGGTCGGAAAGATTGCTGAGATGGTGCAGGAAGCAGATGAGAAGACCACGCCTCTACAGTATAAACTCAAGCATTTCAGCAAATGGCTCGGATTCATGACAATTGGTATATGCGTAATTGTCTTCCTGATCGGAGTATCGAGGGAGTATTTCCTGGAAGGCATACTAAACCCGGAACATGTCACTGAATTCTTCCTGGTCGCAGTAGCATTGGCTGTCGCAGCAATCCCTGAAGGACTGCCTGCGATTGTCACGATATCCCTGGCACTGGGTGTGCGAAGGATGGTGAAAAGAAACGCACTGATTAGAAAGCTTTCATCTGTCGAGACACTGGGCTCGACAAACATCATCTGCTCAGACAAGACAGGAACCCTAACCAGGAACGAGATGACAGTAAAAGAGATCTATGCAAACGACAGGCTCTATGATATCACAGGCGACGGCTATTCACCCAAAGGTGATTTCATGCAAGATAGTCAGAAGGTATCAAATCTAAAAGACCTCGAGATGATGCTTCGGATAGGAGTGCTTTGCAATGACAGCAAGATAGAGAATGAAGAAAATCGCTGGAAAGTGATAGGCGACCCGACAGAAGCTGCATTAGTGGTCTCAGCAGCAAAAGCAGGCATAGCTAAAGAGGAATACGAAGACAAATATCCAAGGACAGATGAGCTTCCGTTCGATTCTATAAAGAAAAGCATGGCCACGATACACAAGGCTAAAAAAGGGAAGGAAGCTTATGTGAAGGGAGCGCCAGACATGATACTCAACAGATGCAGATATATATCCATTGATGGCAGGGTCAGGAAATTGACTGCAAAGGATAAAGAAAAGATACTCAAGATAAACCATGAGATGGCCAATAAGGCGCTTCGTGTTCTCGGATTCGCATACAAGTCATTGAAAAAAGGATATGAGACAAAGAATATCGAGAAGGACATGATATTTGTCGGACTACAGGCCATGATGGATCCGCCAAGAGAAGAGGTCAAGGATTCGATAGCAAAATGCAGGAGCGCAGGAATCAGGACAGTGATCATTACAGGAGACCATAAGATGACTGCTATTGCAGTTGCTAAGAAGCTGGGCCTCTTTGGTGAGGACAATATAGCGCTGAGCGGAGATGAGCTTGACGATCTCAGCGACAAAGAACTGGCAGAGACCTTAGACAGGCTCACCATATGCGCCAGGGTCAGCCCGGAGCACAAGGTAAGGATTCTTGATGCATTTAAAAACACTGGGCATGTCGTTGCCATGACTGGCGATGGTGTGAACGATGCGCCAGCCCTGAAAAGGTCAGACATAGGTGTAGCCATGGGTATTACCGGGACAGATGTCGCAAAGGAATCTTCAGATATAATATTGACAGACGACAACTTCGCGTCCATTGTCAATGCAGTCGAGGAAGGAAGAGGCATATACAACAGCATCAAGCAGTTCATCCAATATACCTTATCATCGAATTTCGGCGAGATCCTCGTGATATTCATAGCTATCCTGATTGGATGGCCTCTGCCTCTGGTTGCAATACAGATATTATGGGTAAACCTGCTAACTGACGGCCTTCCAGGACTTGCGCTCGGCCTGGATTCTTTTGACAGGGATATCATGAAGAAAAAGCCAAGAAAAAAGACCGAAAAGATAATCTCAAGCGAAATCCTGCAGAACATATTCATAGTAGGTATTGTCATGGCAGCCGGAACACTGCTCATGTTTAATTTCTATGGAATTTTCACTGAGAAGGCAAGGAGCATAGCTTTTACGACCCTCATATTATTCCAGCTCTTCAATGTCATGACATTCAAGTCAAAGCATTTCAGGTTTGATCTGAGGGTAAACAAGTTCCTCATAGGCTCGATCTTGATCTCAGTGCTGCTGCAGTTCATCGTGATCTATACTCCGCTGAACAAGGCATTTGGAACAGTTCCGCTGACACCAGCAGACTGGCTGCTGATAGTCGCAGTATCCTCCACGCTTTATTTCATCCTGGAGATCAGGAAAATGCTGATCGATTATTTCAGCAGCAAGTCCTCCAAGCAGGAATGAATCAAGGAAGATCAAACAAAAGCAGCTAAAACTTCCCGATGCATCGGGAATGCTTTCTTTTTTTTATTCCGTCAATCTTATTAGGATTAAGCTTGAATTTTCAATAACTATAATTCTTTCAGGATAACTGGATAGATTAATATTCATTCTGAAAGAGATTCAATTTCTAAGCCAAAAGTCATAAAAAAAGAAAGAAGCACGTCCCGTACAATATGCTATTGGAAATACTCATCGCAATCACCATAGGCATCTTTGCCGGCATAATAACCGGCCTAACGCAAGGCATCAGCGTAAAACTAAAAGGGAACATTTATATATAACTAAAATGTTATCAATTGATAACTAAATAGTTATATAATAAAATGCTAACTAAAACCCAGGTTAAAATCATGCAACTTTTTGCTGGAAACATTGCAAAAGCCTTTTCAATTAGGCAGGTGGAAAGAGAATTGAATATATCATATCCTCTTGTTCATAGAGCGATCACTCCCCTAATAAAAACCAGGAATTGCCTTCAGCTTAACCAAAACAACTTAGTACAATTAAATTATCAGGATCATCATGAAATACTTGCATATGTTGAAGGCCTGCGAAAAAATAAGATGCTTGAGAAACAACAAGCGAAACCGATTAAGGATTTCCTGGAAGAAATCCTTGATAAATTCGATCAAGAATATTTCATCATAATCTTGTTTGGATCTGCAGTAGAATCAATTAAACCAGCAGACTATGATGTTTTGTTCATATTCGAGAACAATAAGGTAGCTAATATTCGAGAAAGGGCTATTGAAGTCATAGCTTCAAACCACAGCCATAAATTCCACATACAGTCAATCGGAACTGAGAGCATATTCGAGATGGCAGCAAAAAGAGATCAAAAGAATTTACTTAATGAATTGCTCAACAAGCACATCATACTTTATGGTGCTGAAAATTTTTATAGGCTATTAAAAAATGCTAGACAGTAAAAAGATCAGGGAGGCGGAATCAAGAGTTAAGGTTTATATTAAAGAAGGATCTATCATATCGAAACAAAGACCAAAGGACGTGGATTTTTTCCTGACTAATGCAGAACATTCATTAAATGCTTCAAAATTATTGCTGGATGTATCAACAAAAGCTGATCTTCAGAAAGCTACAGGGTATTTGAAATTTAATGGTTTTCTTTGGGTTATCAATTCGAGTTACTATTCCATGTTCTACATGGCAAGAGCTCTGCTTGAAAAAGCAGGAATAAGGTTTAAATCAGAACTCTCAAGACATCTATTGACCTTTGATGCATTGATATATTACTTCTATCTGACTGGAAGACTTCAGAAAGGAATCATTGAAGCATATGCAGAAGCAAAAAATGAAGCAGATGAACTGCTTGGTAAAGAAAAAGCTGATGAACTTATTGCATCTTATTATTTTGAAAGGCAAAAGCGATCTCAGATAACCTATGAAACAGGCGAATTGGCAATGCAGAGCAAAGCAGAAACATCATTGGGTCGGGCTGATAAATTTAATAAAGAAATTAAGATGATCATTGAAATGATGAAATAAATTTTTTTTTATTAAAAGATTTTCAAATATTAAGCCGTCAAGCATATAAAAACAAGCAAATCAGCGATTATATGTTTTTCGAAATCCTCCTTGCTATTTTTATAGGGGTGAATGCCGGCATAATCACCGGCCTCACCCCCGGAATCCACGTAAACCTGATCTCCATCCTTCTCATATCCATATCCCCTGCACTGTCCTCATACCTAAATCCAATCGCGATCGCAGTGATCATAATATCCATGGCCCTCACCCACACATTCCTCGACGCAATTCCCTCCATCTTTCTCGGCGCGCCGGACTCGGCAACCGCACTAGGAGTCCTTCCAGGCCACAGATACCTCCTCAAGGGCCAGGGTCTGATGGCAGTCAAGCTAACCCTGGTAGGATCATTCGGTGCAGTCATCCTCTCGATAATGCTCTTTCCTCTTTTCATACCCGTAGTCAGATACGGCTACCCGCTGATTCAGGGCTACATCGGCTACTTGTTGATAGCTGTTGTTTTATTCATGGTCCTGCGCGACAGAAAAAAGATCATGGCAATGACCGTTTTTCTCATGTCCGGAACCCTCGGCCTGATTGTCCTCAACATCCCTAACTTCGAAAACCCGCTCTTTCCGATGCTCTCCGGCCTCTTCGGAATATCGACCCTGCTCATATCTCTGTTTGAGTCCCAGACAATACCAGAGCAGAAGAAGCTACCAAAAATAATGATAAAGAAGAGCCAGACAATAAAGGCGCTGTTCTCCGGCACGTTCTCTGGTTTTATCACAGCAGTCATGCCAGGTCTTGGAGCATCAACAGCAGCGATAATATCAATGCAGGTCACAAGGAAGCTCGGCGACCACGGCTTCATGATCCTCATGGGAGCGATAGGAACAGTCAATTTCATCCTTTCAATGGTCACACTGCTGGTTCTCGGCAAGGCCCGAAACGGAGCGATAATTGCAGTCCAGAAGATTCTCGACCCCATATCACCTGTGCTGGTCCTGACATTCCTCTCTGTTGTCCTGATAACCGGATCCATCGCAGTATTCCTCACGCTCAGGATAGGTGCAATCTTCTCAAGACTGATAGCAAAGGTCAACTACAGGATGCTCGTCATAGGAGTGATGCTTTTCATAACACTGCTCGTGGTGATAATGACCGGCTTCTTCGGACTGCTGATCCTTGCAACATCGACTGCAGTGGGTATTATCCCTGCAAAGACCAAGGTCACAAGGACGCATGCCATGGGATGCCTGCTTCTTCCTGTGATATTATATTTTGTATTATAAGTCGTCAGAAGATAGTCCTTTATATAGGATACAGGAAATGCTTTCTATTAAGAGACACTACCTCCACCTTGCTCATCAGAAGACACTTCTTCGATAGCGTCTTCAACAGTCTTTGAATTTGCTTCAGACTGAGCAACTTGATAAGCAGCATATTCATCTTTGCGTTCACACCTGTGCGGATACTTGCCATGACAGTGAACCTGTATCCTCTGGCCTTTCCCCTTATCAAGATAGCACCCATATTGCCAGCCTTCTCTGTTCAGCCAGACCTTGAAGAATGTCAAATTTATCCAAAAGCGCGTCATCCTCTATACAAAGATAGTCAACCAGTGCTTCGCCCAATAAGATTATTCTTGCCATTTCAATCAAGATGCATTGTTGAATTATATATGACTGACCTTGAATCAAAAATGTCTTTGCCAAAATTAAGTTCAAATTTGAACAGGGAGGTATTAGGATAATATGTTGTGTCAATCACCTCAAGGCTTTTTTCAGTCATACAATATAGGAAAAGCTTAAGAGTTGTTGCATGAGTGACAATTAAAACTGTCTTGGAACAAAAATCTCGGTATATCTTGTCAAGAAAGCAGCAGACCCTAAGAAATACCATCTTGTAGCTTTCTCCTTGGGGGATGACATATTGGAATTTGTTCTCTCTCCTTTCATTAAGAATCTTTTTGTATCTTTTTTCAGCAACGCTGGACGGCAACCCATCTATTATTCCGAAGTTGATTTCTGATATCTGGTTGCTCACAAGCAACTTTGATTTTCCGTTCATGTTATTGGAAATTATTTCAGCAGTATTCCTGGTCCGTTTGAAAGGTGATGAAAATATGACATCTATACCAGAATCAGCAAGTGCTTTCCCAAGCGCTTGCGCCTGTTCTCTGCCTGCTTGTGTAAGCTCATCATCAATCCTCCCGCAGTAAGGATTATCTGGATTTACATTAGAATCGGATTCTGCATGACGGACAAGATAGATGATCATTTTAATATCCAAGACTATGGTCAACTATGTTTGCAATTTTACTATCGCTTTTAAACATTTCTATGTTTTCGGCTATGATGAAATCCTATCCTACTTCACCGATGTTTCACATCGGTTCCGTCTGGCCACGAGAATATTTACTAATGTAAATATTCTCTCTCATGGCACAGACGGCTAGGATTTCATAATAGCCAATGTTTTCCACTACAAAATCAAGACACCACTGTCTTGCGATTGGATTAAACGCAGCAACATGAGGTGTAGCGATCACATTAGGAAGGCTATAGATAGGATGAGAAAAATCAGTAGGTTCTGTCGGAAAAACATCTGTAGCAAATTCGGATATCCTGTTTGTCCTCAAAGCTTCAAAAATTGCATCGATTGACTTCAAGGATCACTTAGGCGCTACCACAAGATAGGTCTCAGTATCATTCTCCTGAACAGGCACATGCACCCCGTAATGAGGCTCAGAAAGATGCTCGTCTGGTAGAAAATGCCCGCTCCCTATAAGCACAAGAGTCTTTCTGCCTGCTTTTTGGTCAATGTTATCACGAAATGACCTGGATCTGTCAACGATACGAAGCTTGTTGTACTGCTTGATGAAATGCTCATACCTTGCCAGGAATTCCTGCTCACCGATTGCGAGATCCTCCGATGAACTGATGGGAAAATCGATGTCTGGACAAAGCTCAGAAACAGCCCGAAGATATTCATCCACATGAGGTATCTTCCCAGGATTCTCCTGTAGATTGATATGTCCAGAAAGAAGCCTCTGAAGAACTGACTGGTAATGGATGCATGCAGCCATCTGCTGGTATTCATCCTTGTCCTCTATTCCGAACACATTTTCTGCATTCGCAAGATAGATCTCAAAAGGGGATTCGATGTCTTCTTTCACAACTCCGAGATGCTCGGTATTTGGATCATTTTTCGCTGAAAGCCAGGGAGCCTTCTCTACAATAGGATATATCGGGCTGAAGAACTGCTCCATCTGCTCGTCTTCTGTCCTGATTCTGTCACCGGATTCCCAATGCCCTTCAAGACCAACAGAATCAAAACCATGCTTGTTCACCAGCAGATCGAACAACCCGCTGATCTTTTGTCTGTAATCAAGGTCATGCGCATCCGCGCAGTAGACAGTAAACCTGTTCCTGGAATATATGGCGCCTTCAATGAACTGAAAACCCTGATCAAGAACATCAGTCATTATCCTTGCGTCTTTGTTCACAGCAGGATCATCACAACGGTAAACAGCGGTTTCACTGCTTTTGGTATCTTGTGGATTAGAAGGTTCATCAGCTTTCTTGCAGCCGGATAACATAGCTGTCAAAAGCATACCTGAAATGACTGCTTTTCTCATGAAATAGAAGAAAAAGAGCTATCGTATATAAATATTATGATAATAACAACCACAAAGTAACAACAGAATACAAAAATTATTCCTTTTATTCCTTATCCAAAAATTCTGAAGTGAGTTTGGTCACATTCCTCTCAAGCTCGAAGAGCTCTTCCAGAAGCTTCTTAAGTCCGTAGATGTTCCTGGAAAGTTTGGCATACATGTCCTTATATGTCTCATCTGAATCAATATCCTTGCTCTTGAATTCCGAAACAACGGCAGCTGTCTGATTTATATGTCTCTTCAGGTTCTTCCCGAATTCCAAGACTTCCTTCTCGCGCTTTGTAAGCTTCAGCAGGCTCTCATCATCTGCTTTCTTGCGCAACGCCATAAGATCGTCCTCAAGCTTCTGTGCAGTCGCAGTCAGCCTCTCATTATGCTCTTTCATGTCATGCAGCTGATCCTCGAGCTGACCTAAAAAGACCATATATCTATCTCTGTGCTCCTTGAAAGTGGAAAGGTTTCTTGTGAGTATGTTGAATTTGAGAAGGATGGAATCGATGTCCTCAAGTTCTTTTCTGGTCTCGCTCTCTTCAGAGCTTTCCAGGCTGTCGATCTCTTTTTTCTTCTTCTTTCCGAATATGAATCCCATCTTAAATCCTTTACAGTAACCTGATGTTAATAAATTTTGTGAAAAGAAAAAAAATCCACCCGCACAAAATTTATAAACACCCGCCAAGTCATCTCTTCATCATGCCTGATAAGATTCTAAAGCTAAAGAGCCTCTCGAAAAGCTTCAAGCAGTTAGAAGCAGTCGACGATGTCTCCTTTGAGATAGACAAGGGCGAGATCTTCGGGCTTCTCGGCCCGAACGGAGCAGGAAAGACAACGATAATCAAGATGCTCTGCACGCTTCTGAATCCCACCAAAGGAACCGCTCTTGTGAATGATTTTGACATAGTCACCCAGAGGGATGATGTCAGAAAATCCATAGGCGTTGTTTTCCAGGACCCTAGCACTGACGAGGAGCTGACTGCATACGAGAACCTCATATTCCACGGAAAGCTCTATGGTGTTCCAGGAGACAGGATGAGAAAAAGGATCAGTGAGCTACTGAAGATGGTCGAGCTTGTGCCAAAGAAAGACATGCTCGTCAAGACCTTCTCAGGCGGCATGAGAAGGCGCCTTGAGATCGCAAGAGGACTCCTGCACCATCCGAAGGTCCTTTTCTTGGACGAGCCGACCGTAGGGCTTGACCCGCAGACAAGGACAAAGATCTGGGATTACATAAAGAGGCTCAACGAAAAGGAGGAGATCACGATAATCCTCACGACGCATTACATGGATGAGGCAGAGAAGCTCTGCTCAAGAGTAGGCATAATCGATCATGGAAAGGTCATACAGATAGGGACACCTGATGAGCTGAAGGAGAACCTGAAAGGTGACACAGTCACGATAGGAGTCGATAAGCCCGAACAGTGTGAGAAGGCCCTAAGAAATATGGAAGGAGTTGCCAAGACCACAAGGCACAACGGCAGATGCACGATAAACATAAGAAGCGCTGAGAAGAAGATACCAGCGCTGTTTCGGCTTGCAGAGGAGAAGTGCTTCAGTATCGAGTCAATAATGCTTCACAAGCCCACGCTTGAGGACGTGTTTTTGCATTTCACAGGCAGGAAGATCCGTGAGCAGGGAGCAGAAGGCTTCGCTGCAAAGGTACGCATGATGAGGAGAAGATAATGCAGGAGATACTGATAATCGTACAAAGGGAGCTGAAGAAATACTGGAGGAACAAGAGCAGGATAGTAGGCACTCTCGGTATGCCGTTCTTCATGCTTTTCATTTTCGGAGCCGGGCTGGACAATGTCGTCGACAACCCGATGTTCTCAGGAGGCTACTCCCAGTTCATAATGCCTGGAATAATAGGCATGGTCCTTTTGTTCAACTCGATATTCAGCGGAGTCTCGGTGATCTGGGACAAGCAGTTTGGGTTTATGAAGGAGATGCTGGTAGCACCCATATCGCGGGTCAGGATAATAATCGGCAAGACCCTTGGAGGCGCATCGACCTCGATATTCCAGGGATTCCTGATGCTTGCGCTCTCGTTCATCCTCGGTGTCAGGCCGACCTGGTTTATCGGGACCCTGATTGCGATCCCGATAATGTTTCTCATATCCATATCGTTCGTCGCGATCGGCACAGCCATCGCCTCGCAGATGAACGACATGCACGGTTTTCAGCTGATCATGAACTTCCTGATAATGCCCCTGTTCTTCCTCTCTGGCGCGCTCTTTCCTCTAAACAATGTCCCGGCATGGCTGCGGGTGCTCACTTACATCGACCCCATGACCTATGCTGTCGAGGCATTGAGGTTCTGCTTTCTCGGAACATCTGCTATAGCATTCCCTATATCCATTGCTGTGCTTCTGCTGTTCGCTGCAGCATCTATCACCGCCGGCACGATACTGTTTCGAAGGATGCAGATATGATTCTGACAGCGATGTAACCACTTTATAGGGAAATATTTCCGTAATATTTAAAAATAAACTCCAGATTCATGCCTTGATGGACCAGCAGATATCGATTTATTATGTGATTTCTAATATTGAGCAGGCTGCAGGATACCGGAATGGAACAACCCTGTTCTCCACACCAGGCAGCCCTCTGAAACCATACAGGAGCATGGATGTTGCAAGGCAGGCCCTGCCGGATGATTATTCAGGACCTGCAAGAAGGTCACCTGTCATGCTGAAGTTCGAGCTTCCAAAGACCCAGAATGTCCCGACGCAGCTGGACATGAGGTCATTGTCACAGCTTGGATATCTTGATGAACATGTGCAAGTGCTGGCAGACGAATTCCAAAAGGCAGATCCAAGAGTGTATGCAAGGGCAAGCATAATACCCATAGACGATATGACCCCAGACATATCAGATAAGCTTTCCTGGCTCCAGAAAGTAGAAACCTACGGCACAAGGGTCGAAAGATACATCGAGAGCCAGACAGAATTGATAGATGACAGAGGCAGCCCGGATCCCGAACTATTGGACCTGCTGGGATATGAATTCACAAATGTCCTGGGGTCTGGAACAGAAGAGAATATTCACCACAGATACGGCTTTACATATGATCAGACAAAGATCATTGACAAGGTAAGAGGAGCAGTGAACTCACTTGGCATGAAGCTTGGAAGCATGCTTCAGTCCCAAAGTAGACAAGAAAGATCACCGCTGATTCTTCCGCCCGGACTTTCGCAGGATACAAAAGAAGCCGCTGACTATGGAGGCAAAATGCTCGGTGTGACGATGCTGAGCCGACTAATGCGATCAGGTTTAGTAGATATCAGGATAAGGGACGAAAACGGAAATGTAAGGTCTGCTGAGTCAATGGAAGAACATGAAGCAGTATTTCGCGCACTTTTCGGTCTTGGTCCAGATGACCTGAGATTAGGGGAATGATACTATGTCAAAACCATGCTATTTAATAACAACCCTCCAGCAAGCCAAGCCATACGGTGAAAGGAACACTTTGTTCGGATTCACACCTTTGGAGACAATGGCAGAAGCCATATCTATTGCAGACAAAAAGATCTCCATCGACCCGGTCATGGTCGGAAGGCTGGAGCTTCCTGACGAGACCATAGATCTGCCGACGCAGGTCGAGACAGCATACCTCACCCAGCTTGGATACGACCCGATAACACCAGAGGAATATTCAAGAGATTTTCGCCTGGCCTTCAGGACAGAAAGACTGGCCAGGATGAGCATTGTGCCTTGGAACAGCATGGTCGAGTCATCCAAAGAAAAGGAGCAGCTTGAGCAGAGGATTGTCATGCTTGGAAAGCAGATATGTGACTATGACAATGACTGCGGCCATGATTATTCAAAGATTGTGGCTGATGAGCAGGAAAAGCAAGAGGCGCACGGGCTCGCGAGAGAATACGGAGATACAGTTTCGAGTTTTGACAGCCTTAGGAAGACGCATGGCCTGACAGAGAAACAAAATGATATTATGCTTGCTGCACGCGGAGTCTACCTATCATTCGTAAGGGAGCTGTTCGCAGCAGAGGCAAGGCACTATGCTTTGCTGGGAAAGGATACATTGATAGATGCTGGTCAGGATTACCTGCAAAAAGCAATTCTTGCATTCACCAGGATGCGCTTCGCTGAACACCAGCTCATGGCAGGGATAATGCAGGAATTAAAGACAATCGGTCTTATGCCGGAAATCGAGATGGCACATGTCGGCTATGACGAGCTCACACAAGCAGCCAATACAGGAAGGTCTCTTAGTGAGATTATCCAACATCGCCTTCATGGAGACTCATAGAATGCGTGTTATCGGCTATTATGAAATCCTATCCTACTTCACCGATGTTTCACATCGGCTCGGCCTGGCCACGAGAATATTTACTAATGTAAATATTCTCTCTCAGGGCACAGACGGCTAGGATTTCATAATAGCCCGTGTTATCAAAAAGAATAAATACCAAAAAGACTTTATGACAACAAAATGGCAGGAAAACGTGCAACAAGAAGGAAATTGTCAGCATACGAGCGTGATGTCATGGATGGAAAAGCCGTAGGAAAGCACGCACAAGACATACTCGGCAAGCTTGAGGAGATTTTAGAAGACCAAACCTTGAATACTGAACATGAAAGGGCAAGGAGGCTGAAGGAATCGATAAGCCAGGGAAAAGAGCTCGACGCACCGCACCTGAGGCACGACACCCAGGAGTACCGAAGAGCTGGTTCACATTCCATAGGATCACAGAAAAGATATTCATCAGTCTCTCCAGGCGATGTATTGGAGATATACCAGGCAGAAGAGAGCAGGAGCGGGACATCAGACCTGACAAAAGGGATAGGCCCGGGAGGGCTGAGGGTCTTCATCGGAGGAAGCCTAAAGCCAGGATGGTCAGGAACAGTCATGGTCGAAAGGCAGATTGGAGAGAAGCCGCTATATTTCTGCAGACCGGTCGAACAAGCAGCAGAGCCTGCACCAAGGCAGAGAACGCCTGAACCAAAGTCCATTGATACTACAGTAAAGTCCCCGGCATACGTACCTGAAAAACCAGGCTATAAGCCAGAGGTAGAGGAAAGGCCCGCGATAGTGATAGGCGATGTAGGGGCTACAGAATCAGAAAGGGCGCGTGTCTATGTGCCCGCCCAGGCAGTAGCGATGAAGGTCCTCGAAGGCATTGCATATGTCATCAGGAACGGCCAGGCAGCAAGCCCGCAGGGAAAAAGCGTACTTGCAGCTATGAGGTCCCATCTTGACAGCGGAAAGCCCCTCTATGAGGTTGCAGGAGAGGTTCCGGACCAGGACATGACACTAGGCCAGTATCTGGACAGATATAGCCAGGGTCTTGAGGTAGGGATAGGAGAGAAGCAAGAAGAAGTCAGGACACCTGCGGCAGCAGATATAGTAGACAAGCCAAGACCCAGGACAAGACCAAAATCCCGAAGCAGGCCGGCAAAGCCGAAAAAGGACCTGCCTGTCGGAGTGGGATCCAGAAGGTCGGGCGCTGCACAGGATCTTTACCAGATTGTCCAGCAGGAGATGCCTAATAGTTCCTACAGAAGATAATCAAATTCTTAACTGATGAAGGCGAACTTTGCCCGAATCCAGAATAAAAGAGCGTGAATCTATCAAGAGGAAGCACTATCGATCAACATGAGACGCACATTTTTACTGGATCACACAGGGCCGTATCTGATATTTGGAGATAGCATATGGCCGACGCATTCGAAAGTGCGTGAGCACTATATAGCAAGGCCTACAGCATCAGGAGGCGAATCAAGGCTGGGGCTGTTGGACCCGATCCCGATAGCAGACATAGAGAGGAATGACATGTTTTCAAAATCAGGCGAGAACAGGCAGTATCTTGAGAGCCTGATAATGTCAGATGAACTGCCCATGGATGCAGACGATTACATGGACCGAGTAAACACGCTGGCACTGATCGTGGGAGAGGTCTTTCCATTGCTGGCTGAGGACCCTCAAGGACTCACACCCAAAGATGCTATAGACGAGATCATCGCAAGCAATCCTTCCCAGGAGAAAAAAGAACCCCAGGCCATAATCCAGAGCCCGGATCAAAGCCAGGACATCCCTCCTTTCATAGAGAATCTCCCAGAAGCAGGACTGGCAAACCTGTCATACCCGCAGGCAGGATTTTTCCCGCCAAAACAAAGCTCGATCCTGGCAAGATGCTTGAATTTCAACTCGTTCTATGTATCTGACAACTACGCAAGGATGCTTCGTCAAAAAAAGCCCACAAGAAGATCAGACAGGATACACATACACGGCCAGGATCTTTACTGGACAAGAAGGTTCAGGCTCGATTGGATAGAAGAGGTCTACCAGAAGATGATAAACAGATCTCTGGCTGATGACCTCAATACAAGGATAAGAGATGTAGAGCAGGCAAAAGCAGCAGTCAGTTCTGATAAGACACCATATTCCCGGCTTGTCCAGCTGCCTGAATTTTCATTCCGCAACCTGGTGGTCAGATGGATGGGCAGCCTTTGCTATCTCACGATGAAAAGAGGGCCATTTCTCAGACAGGATGCAGAACATCCGACAAGATGGCATAAGAGAGGAGAATTCGAGATAGGTGGAGCATTCTACTACAGCAGAGGAAGGCTTCTCTTCAGCGAGACGCCAGTGGTCAGGGCAGACTATCCGGACATCGCTTTTTTCTCAGGCGCGACAGGAACATTCAGGAGGCTTTGCTCTACTGACAGGGACCAATGGAGCAGGTTCCCAAGGACTGCAGAAGGGATTGCCCAGTATGTCCGCTCTGCGCTTGACCTATATTACAATGGCTTTAATCCGGACAACATAAGAAACCATGTCGGACCGTTTGGAGACGGCGCGACATACAGGGAGCTATGCCCGCTTGATAAAGCAGTCACAGCACATTCGTTGGAAGAAGTAAAGGCGCACGGCACGCCTGCGAACTATCACCTGCCGTTGGAAGGATGAGAAAACCAAGACTTTTCACAAGACAACAGGAAGAAAGAGCTTTTGTCAGGCCAGCCAGGACATTGCCTGAGCTCGACAGCCTGGTCCCATTCGATACAGTCAGGATAAGCCCGAACTGCGCAAGGACAGCAGAGGAGATCGGTCCGATGGCAGAGGAGATCCTGGGCACAGCCTATGAGTTCTACGCAGAAGCATTTACTGTGCAGGGAGACAGGACCATCCGCGACCTCTATCTTCCGACCCAGGATATCATAACTCCGACATTCTTCGAGCCAACAGCAGGGATGGTCAGGCAGTGCAGGGATTATCTTCATGCCCTTCGAAGTGCAACAGGGCTTCCATGGGTCACAATAGCATCAGTGCATGGTCATGGAAGAGCCAGGGTCGCAGGTGCTCAGGAACTGAGTTTCAGCACTCCAGACAGAGAAAGGCACGCTATTAATTTCCTGGCCACGCAGTCTCTTCCGACAAGAATGATCCTTGGACACACAGCAGACTTAAGCCTGCTCCTGAATGACTTTGACCCAGATCAGGAAGACGGCTGCCTTGTGCTTTCTGACGGATATGCATATCATCCTGTGCTGAGGATCAAGGGCCTTCCAAGTGGAGAGCAAAAAAAGATCGCTGATGATCTAGGCTTGGATCTTGGAAAAAGCAGCACACTTGACATAATCTCTGCGCACCTGAAAAGAGCAGGACAGTTGGCGCAGCAAGAAGGCGACTATGCAATATCAGCTGAGCAGCACAGGGTTCTCGGCTTCAATTATTTCCTTGTATTTGACAATGACCGCAGCCACAAGGCCATGATAGGGATACAGGTAGAGAACACAGTGGAGCATACATACCAGACGCACCTAAAGGAGGTGCCGCTCGAGATAGCAGAGTTGAAGCATGACATCAGCTTTGACAAGGACAGGCTGGCAGACAGGATAAGGAATGCATACGCTGCAGTCATCGAGAGGCAAAAGGCAAGCATAGTGATGACCAGTGAGATGCCGGGCGCAGAACAGGCATTGACAGGATATCATGAAAAAATATGGCAGGAATACAGGATGATGCCGGATAGCAGCATAAGAAAGCAGCCAGGGGGGAGAGTAGGATTATATGAGCTCGTCGGAAGATTTTTTCATACAGCTTTGGCCTATCTTGACATGGCAGGATATGATGATCATAGCTATGCAGAGTACCTCTCAGATGTCCTCAAGACATATGCAGAAGGACAAACTATCCCGCTGGGCAATGTGATGGATGGTCTGGCTAGCTCAGGCAGTCCTCCGAAAGACCAGGACCAAATATTTGTAAACCAGCACCTGGACCACCTCAGGCAGAGGATTGTTGAAAACATCATGCATGGAATGGATGATTCCCTGCACAGACAGCTCGAGATAGGTTTCATGAGGGACTTTGCATATGCCACGCATGTCGTTGAGCAGGACAGGATATTAAGAAAATACGCAGAGAGGTTCCACAATAATCAAAATGCAGCAACATGACACAGCAAGGTTCGACAGGCTAATCCTTGGATGGGGCCAGGAAAACCAAAAGAAGGTCGCAGGATCAAGGCTCAGCATAATAACAGAGAGCCATCTTGGAAAATATATTGCATCATATCTTGTCAGTGCAGGTTTCGGAAACTTAAGGATGATGGGTCCTGGACAGCTGAAAAGCACTGAAAGGTTCCTCTGGTCAATCCCATTGGAAAGACCAAGCATGGCTCAGGCATATGCAGATGCATTCCCGCAGCTGAATCCTTCTGTTGAGGTCGTTGCGATAAGGGCCAGGATGGACAACGCATTCATCCGCGACCAGCTGCGAAAGTCAGATGTGCTTGTGGACGCGACAAACGATCCATGTTCCAAGGCATGGACCCTGGATACTGCAATGCTCTACAGAATACCTGCAGTATCAGCATCATCTGACAGGAGTGGCGCAAGATTCTGCGTATTTTCCCCTGACCGGGACAAAGAGATATACAGCTGCCTGGACAAAAGGCTTGAGTTCATGATGCAGGAATATTCAGGAAGAAAGCAGGATGAACTGGTCGCCATGGGATTCGCAGGGATGGTGGACGAGGAGATCAAGAAATTCGTGCTGGATTCAGGAGAGGTCATATCAGGAAGCCTAAGCTACGCAGCTCCAAGGAGGCCTGGAAAAAAGCATTTCCAGGGATACAATGCACTTGTCGTGGGAGCAGGCGCTGCAGGAAACAAGGTGATTCCTGCATTGGCTATGATGGGTTTCGGATACGTGGACATAGTCGATGATGATCCCAGGATTGAGGTAACAAACCTTCCGAGGATGGAATTCTTTGCAGCAAACCCATCAGGCCACAAGGATAAGGTACTGGCACAGGAAGCTTCAAAGGTATTTCCAAATACACGATTCAGACCGATCCATAAGAGCTTCAGGAGAGATTTTTCTTCTGATGCTGCTTATGATGTCATCATAAGCTGCGTCGACAATGATTATGCAAGAGGAGAGATATACGAATACGCAACCAGGCAGGGCATCCCCCATCTCGACATCGGTACTGATTTCGACGGATTCAACTATGCTCTTGCTGTGCCGGAAAAGACTGCCTGCATCAGGCATTATTTCCCGGGATTTGAAGAACAGGTCGCGCACAGCGAAGCGATGATTCGCACAAGCTGCGAAAGGGCAGAGGCATCCAACAGCTGGATGCAGTGCGGAGCGGTACTGGGAATTCTTGAGCTACCAAGAGCATTCTATCCTGAGGTATCTGGCGAACCATTCAATGGCTACAGCTACTATGATGCAGGTTCCAAAAGAAGGCTGAACCAACTTCGAGGGCCTAACAGCTGTAAATGCTGGAGGGATACCAGATGAAAGGATATGCGCCCTTTGATCCAGTTGAGAAGATCGCATCAGTGCTTGAATCTGCTCCAAAGAACCAGGGATATGTCCAGGAGCTTGAAGTACCAAAGCAGCTCATGGTCGCAGGATATTACCTGGGCCAGCAGATTGACAGGACAAGGCTTCTGCAGAGTCTGTCCTCTGAGCCCTCAGTCGAGGCTGCACCGAAACTGATACTGCTAAACCTGGCAAAGATCATAGGCGGAAGGATTCCAGGACCAAATTATCCATTGGAGATGGTCAGGAGAGGAACACAGGCGACATTTCTGGAGGAGATACTGGAAAGCAGGGAAAATGAGCAGACGCAAACCCAGGCTCCAAAAAAAACAGGGCCATATCAGTATCAGGATACTTATCATAGGCATCTCGGGCTAGATCCAGACCTAAAGCTTGCTGCAGATGATATATATGGGATTGTGAAAAAAGCAGCACAGATGCTGCCTTATGTACATGATTTCGATGACCTGGTCTTTTTGGCATCTGCCTGTATCTATTCTGAAGGTATAGAAGAAAAGCAGATAAAGGACAGTGTAGACAGATACCTTGCATCAGCAGATGCTGCTCCGGCAGGTGCATTCTCCGCAGTATATCTTCATTATTCAAAGGACCTTTTGAGGAGGATGGAAGAGGTGGATGCACCAAAGGTATTCGCAAACAACAGCAAGGTCGGAGAGGCAGTCGATGCTGTCAGGCAGATGCTTGCACTCGAATGCAATCTAAGGTATCCGGGAATGACAGGCATGGTATATGACATCGAAAAGACTGTCGGCACAAAATTCAACAGGATTCTTTATCTCCCTGAAGGTCTTGCAATCGACTTTTCCTATCATGTAACCCATGCTGAGCCCGATGAATTGCTGACTCTTATCAAGAATGCAGGAATAGGTTCAGCAGAAGAAGCAGAAAGGGTTTTAAGAACAGCAGTCACGATACCTTATAGGGACTTTCGCGCTTCAGTCGACATACAGATAGAAGCATTCACAGGATTCTGCGATGGCCTTGCAGAAAAGGTTCTCAGAACAAGGACGTATGACCCGGATGACAAGGACTTTAGGAAAGGAGACCTGGTCATGCCTGTCCATCCATTTGGGATAATACGCTACAGGCATCAGGATTCGGATTTCACTCCAGAGACATTTCCGCCCGGAACGATTGCTAGGGTGGTCCAGACACAAGGGACAATCGTGACAGTCGAAAGAGAAGGTAAAGATGACAGGAGATATGACTTTGACACTGCTGAGCTGGCAAAAGCAGGCCCTGTTCCGGTTGAGCCTGACGAGCAGGCAAAACGAGCGATGAAGGAGAAAATCAAGCCCATAATCGACGGAGTCAGGCTGACGAACAGGTTCCTCTTCGACCCGGACAGGTATCTTGAAATCCTTCGCATGGGAATAATCCAGCTCAATTCAGCAGGCCTGGATGAGGAAGAGATACGCGATGTTATCGACCTTCGGGGAAGGGGTATATCAGGATACGACCGAAGCGAGGCAATAAGAGAGTGGACAACTGGAAGGACAGGGCCAAAAGACTACCCGACAGAAGACCTGCCTGATGAACCGCATCAAAGGGTGGCAGAGATATTCAGGAGGCATCCTACCTGTTTTCCATATTCTGGGATGTGTGAGGCAGATGAGCCCAAAAAAAGCCTTGCGTATCTCCTGATGCCTGACAGCAACACATCCCTTGTGCATGACCATCTCATGACAGACCATCCGATCTCTGGATTCGTGCTGTCTTATCTGGCAGTGGAGCATACAAACGATATTGAAAACATTCCAGACGCGCTTGACTTTCCCGCTCTTTCCCTGCAGGAGATAATAGATGAATGTGCGATATCATCATATCAGACAATAGCAGGAGTGCAGATCGAGAAGATCAGGGGCATGAAAAGGTCAAGGATGCACCACATGAGAGGCGATCCGCTCAGGGCAATGCTGGAGGAGCTCGTCGAGACCAGAGAAGAAGACCAGACAGGGTCTGCTGATGATAGTTACCAGGGAAGCCGAGGTTTACATCTTCTGGGAGATGATCATGAAGATTCCATGAGACAGAATATGCATAGGGCAATCTCGACGCTGCTAGGTATAGGGCCGAAAGGAAACTTGATGAAAAGATCAGGCAGACCAATACAGGCCGCATCCAATGATCCATCCGCACTGCTTGGATACGAATTATTCAAGGGATTGAAGGATGGTGTAGACATGCCTGGTGCAGTACAGCTTTACATGGATATGATAGGTGAGCACGCTGGTTTGCTGGCTTTTGCAAAAGACGTGCCTGACCTTCGCTATATCCTTGGCGCATCCTATTTTCTTTCGAATTCTGATGAGCATGCGTCCGGTTTTTGGCCAAAGGAAGAAAGCTCTGCACATGAGATACTCATCCGCTCGATCCTCCTCTATATTGAGAATGCGATCGACTCAGCAGGCAGGCGAATGCAGGTATGGTAATTTTTTTAAAAAAATGAACCTCTTTCTTTGAGTTTAGATCATTTTTGTCTAAAAACAATGCATAATGACATATGTCATCCCCAGATCCATGCCCAATGTCAGGCAATCAATATACTAAGGCCGCATCTCCCATCGTATCATCCAATAAGGAGGTACATAAAAATGAAAGGATTTCGATCAATATACAGGACAATGGCCGCAGTGACAGTGATGGCTGCAGCAGCCGCAGTATCAGGCTGTGCATCTGACACTGGGTTTGAGGTGAATCTCCTCAATGTCAAGGGCGGTCACCAGAACACATTGTACAGGAAAAGCGACAACAGGGATGCCTCAGACGGACATCTCTTCCAGGAAGACTGCAACCCGTATGACAAGTCAAACATAGCAGAGACAGACAACAGGGATTCAGTCTACGAGCGAAGAGGAGGATACAGTGAACCAGAGGCCAGATACCAAAGGCAGAGTCTGCAGGTCCCGCAGTCTGCGCCAGCACATCCGAGCTCAGAAGGGCAGATCCTGATGCGAGAAGAGCAAAACATGCCTCATTACAGGCAGATCCAGGGACAGGACAGGCAGAGACTGCCGGTCAGGACAGCCGAGAGAAGGCCGTCATTGGATTTCATAATGTACGAGCAAAACTCTGGACCAAAAGAGCATGCTCTGCAAAAAAAAGGAGGAAGCGGTTTTTTCAGGAAGCTTTATCAGTCGGATAGCTGGAAAGACTACGCAAGAAGAAAATGAAATCCACATACATGGCAAAAGCAGGTGCACTGGCTTACACTGCATTCTCAGCAGCACAGAACTGGGCATCATCGCTCTCAGAGTCTTTCATACACCCGTCGATCCCGGGCTATCTTGCGGAGAAAGGCCAGTATGGAGCCAAGATAGGAGCAGTAGCTGCAGCATCCCTGGCAGTCGACAGGGTCTCAAGCTCCCTTGAGGATCTTTTGCCCGGAGGAAAGCACATAAGAGGAGCACTGCCTCTGGCAGCTGCAACCCTGGGTGTCGGCGCAATGATCAACCATTTCGGAAGCTACATAGGGATCGAGGAAGGCTACGGAGTCATGACCACGACAAAGGCCCTCATGACCCACTACCATGACAACGGGATGGCGCTTGTGACTGGCCAGGAGCCTAATGCCTGGTATGCGACAGGTGCCTGCATAACAGCTGCATCTGCGATCAGGGCAGGAGCAAACATCCTCACCCGCGCATCAAGATACGCAGACCGAAAAGAAGCTGAAAGGATCGCTGAGAAAAAGAAGTGAAATTTTCTTATTCCTTTTGTTCTATTTTTCTTATAAGGTCTATTCATCTATCACCGCATCTCCTGCTGAGCGACAAGCCTTTTCAGAAGCTCATTGTCGCTGCAGCCGGTATAGACCACGCAGACATTATATTTGTCGCGGCTGACAGGACTGGGAAGGAATAGTTCAGCTGCAACAGGCTCTTCTCCGTCTGTGCCCTTGTACCTGTAAAGTCCAGGGAACAATATCCCGCCCTGTGATGCATAAGGCCTGTTCTCTTCAGACAGCTGCTCAGGCTCTGGATCGATAATATAATTTCGCTCTGTCAGGATCGAAAGTCCTAAGGCGCCGGTGGAGCCGACCCTAAGATGAGGATAACCATTGTCCCGAAGCATTGTCGCGATTCCAGAACCATCTCGAATATCATTCTCAGTTGAGCTGCTGTTCTTTTTTCCTGCTTTTGCTAGCTTAAAAAGCATCAATGGATTATTCCGGCTGTGGTCAAGTATCTTATGATGCGAAGGATTAGCATACGCAGTATCAAGCCTGTTTCTCAGGCTTTCGCCTTCGCTTGCGTATGGATTCAGCGGATTGTTCGCAGTGACCATGGTGAGATGTATCGGCGGCTCATGCATGCCTTTGTATCTTCCGATACCATAATTATCAAGAGACATGATCTGCCCCAAAAGCCTTTCTCCAGAGCCTGCAGTGCTGACCACGACATCCATGTGCTGCATATCTTCCATCGCTCCTCTGTTCAGAACATACGGATTCTCATCACCTGCGAATTCAGCGATGTTGGTAGCAGCAACGCTCCTTGCTTTAGGATCGATGCCATTGTCAAGCAAAAACTCAGATACGTCTGCAAAATTAGACAGATACCATCTGAAAGCTTCCTCAAGCTCAGAAGGCCCAAGATAATCTGACGTGTCAACACCAAGCCTGATCCTCTTGCGTCCGTTTGGAAAATCAGGATGCACTGGCTCGATCATCACTTTCGGCTGCCTTGAATCGACAAAGCCCACCACCTGCGTGTCTGGATAATAATATGACGCAAGCTCCATCGCGTCCATGCCGGATCCCTCACTATCATGCCTAAGCTCTTTTCCAAAATTTCCAAAAAGGATGATTGGAGCATTGAGCTTGTTCCTGCAGTAATCGACAGTGAAAAGCCCTTTTTGGACCTTGTGTGTATGGGTCGCTGTCCTGCTGTAGTCCAGCATGAATGCTTCTATGTACTTGTTGCTGAGCATAGGAAGGTATAGTACTTCCGGATGCTGCTCAAGGTTCCTGACACTCGTCATCCTGTCTGACCTGAGCATGTCCTCAAGCATCATGTCTGGCTGAGCATCAGTCATCTTCATATGCCCTCCCTGTCAAAGAAATGGTTTATCAGGTGCGGAAACACCTTTGCTTCTGCCTTCCTGAGATTTTCCTGGAAAGTCCTTCTTTTCAGGCCTGCTGCTGCAGCGATCTCATCCAGGCTGATCACCCTTGGCCATGAATAGAACCTGTGCGAGACAGCGAACTGAAGGGCTTTTGACTGTTTCTCAGTCAGGCTGAACATATGGCTTTTCGGCTGGACCTTGCCTATCTCAAACAGCTTGACCTCGCCTATGTCATCCAGGTTCTCGATAAGCCTGACTATCTTCTGCGGGTCTTCTGTGATTATCTCATATATCTCATATCCGTTCTGCTGTATGACATTTGACATGTATAGGCAGTTGTTCCGAAGCATGATCTCGTAGCTTGACCTCTTGTTGACCCACTCCGTCTTGAGAAGCGCAGAATCCTCATTCTCCTCGATGACTTTCTTGAACTTGATCATCTCATATTTGTCGAGGGATTTCAGGAAATCATGGAAATCCTCTCGGTTCTTGAACCTTACATCCCATGTGGCAGAGAGCCTGACTCCTGAGCTGACCTTCCTGACATTTATCGGCCCCATCTCTTTCATAGAGATGTCTGGATAGTCTACAGTACACAGGCTGCCCCAGCAGCCCTTATGTCTTACCCCAATCTTAGCTTTTCGAAGTTTCATTTTATAGCAGTGGTGACATATGTCATATATAAATGTTTCGATAATTTGACCACTAAAAAGTAACAAAAACACAACAACCAAACATTTATAAAAACACAATTTTTTTCCCAAAAACTCTGTTCTGGAGGATAACAATATGGTTATACTGGATGGTCTTGAAAATCTGACAGGAATAATAGACACAGCAGCTATTGAAGAATATGACGGCTCAGCAGCAGATATAGTTCCTGGATCAATAGAAGATGATCTCCTTCTTCTGAGCGTATCCAGTATAATGAAGTGGAGGCTAGCTGAATGGTACTCAGATGTAATGCTCACCGGAAGGTTCTCTTCAGACAATTATTTTGATTGTTCAGATTTTATCCTTTATGATGGGAAGGGAACAAGCATAAAGACAGTTTTTTCTTACGATAGACAAGGCAGCCTTACTTCTTCAGGAAAAAAACTTCTCAAGATTATACAAGATAAAGGGATATTATCAGAAGGGACGATAGATATAGGCGAGAGCTATGAAAGGTTTATCGGCCCGGAGGTGACAGAATTCACAAGACCGCAGATAATAAGATATACAGCAATCTGCTCTGAGCATCGGGATGCGATATCAAACAGGTTATGGAGAATTGCGGCCAGACATCCTGATGAGGTTCATCAAGATTTCGCAGCAGACCGAAAGCTCCTTCCCGTATATGTTAAAATGGCATTTGACAGGATGAGAAGGGGTGCGGTTTATACGCCATGCATGGGCATATATCTTCTTGATTCACCACGAAAACCATGCGCAGCAGTGCTCAATCTCGACAGGACAAACAGGCAATCTAATATATACGCGAATACTGCAATAGACAGTGAAAGATCACATCTGGCATATGTCAGAAAAGAAAACTGGTTCTAAAAAAAATAAAAAAATGGGCTTACTTGCCCCATGCAAGGATTCCCCACATGATGAGGTACCATATTCCGCCGACAAACGGAATGAGCACAAGAATTGACCACCATCCAGGTTTTCCCCTTGCTTCACACACTTTCCATGTCCAGATGATGACAAATACTGCAATAGCAATCGAAGCGAGCCATCCCAGGAACACGTTTATAATTGGTATTATGAATACAATATACAATAATACCGGCCACCAGTGCATCTTGGCCATCTTTGCCAGAAGAACCATGTTCGCGATAGGAATAAATGCAAGCCATCCATTCGCCACATTCAGTCTTTTAGCGACAGTCATCATCGCCAATGCACCATAGATGTACAACGCAATACCAACAATCGCAAATACTGCAAGCATTGCACCACTAACTGCCATTATCGGACCAAACAAGTCCGTTCCAGACATAGCACCACCCATGTCCATGCCTTGCTGTAAAGCAAAAACCATATCTAATCACCCCATGTTAAATTTTGTACTGAAATAAATCAAAAGATAGTTAGAGCCTTGGAGTATTTAAACTTTACTGTCTATACAGTATCTCCGATTATATAAATGGATTCTCGCTGCATTTGGAAATAATAACAAC
>CAYMIF010000007.1:0-55892 GCA_964390375.1 uncultured Methanosarcinales archaeon | reverse complement strand
GACTGAAGTGATGTTGTTCGAGGAGGACCAAGACAGGCCGAAAACGCCGCCGCCAGTGATGTCCTCTCCGCTGTATATTGTGCTATCTCGAATATTGGTGATGTTGAATTCATTGTATCCGCAGTCCTTGTACAAGCCAACAATGCCGCTGCCGTTTATCTTATGCGAAGATTCTGTTCCAGTCATGCTGACATTGTTGTTGGTTGCTGTGATGTTGTAGAAACTGCTGCTGTTGGAGTTATCGTACAATCCGACTATTCCTGCTCCACGGATCCCTGTCGGATGGGTGACGTTGTTGTGGGTGTATGATGTATTTATGACTTGCCAGCTGCTCGACCGCTCGAGGAAGAGGCCGGCGTTGCGGCTGGCGTTGTTGTAGGTGGCGTTGAGAGCGGTGATGTTGTTGTAGTTCGATTGATATGCGTAGATTCCGGCGTAGTCGCCGTTGTTGCGAATGAGGGTGAGGTTGGTGAAGGAAGAACGGTTGGTGTATTCGAGGCTTACGGCGCGGGTGAAGTTGGTGATGCGGCAGTTCATCAGTCTTATTTGCTCCTGGGCGGAGATGTTGACTCCGTAGCCGCCAAGATTGCCGGTGATGGTGTGGTCCTGGCAGTCCAGCGTGATGTTGGAGGCGGTGATGTTGAAGCAGGTTCCCCAGCCGTCGATGTCTGAGGTTATCTTGTAGGTCGTGTTGGCTGAGACCAGGTTTCCGCAGGAGGTTATGTCTGTTGCGTTTATCGAAGAATATTCTGTGAATCTTGTGACACTGAAGGCGAGGGTGGTTGAGTCGTTGAAGATGCCTGCGCAGACAGTGCCTGGGCAGTCTGTGTAGGTGCCGTCGTCCTCGAAGTCTACGAGAATCGTGGGGGTTGTGTAGGTGCTGTAGAGAGTGAGATTGGCGGACTGGTTCAGCCTGGGCTGTGCGGTGGAGTTGAGGTAGATGGAGTTGGGGGTTATCCGAATCACTTCGGAGAGGTTGGAGCCAGAGGCGTTGAGCGTTTCGTTGGTGAACTTTATCTTGCCGTGTTCATCTGTGAATTCCAGGCTGAAGTTGTCGAGCCAATATTCGGAGATCGTGACATTGTAGGTGAAGATGTCCCATGGAGTATCGGTGAAGGTTATGTTGATGAGCTTTATGTCCCTTGAGTCTGTCAGATTTATTGCTTCCTGGGTGATGTTTCGTATGGTCAGATTCCTAAAAGTGATGTTTGTTGAGTTGTAATTAGCCATATAGATCGCGTTTCTTGACGTGTTTGCAATGATGAAATCCTCAAATACTGTGTTGTGACCTTTTACTGATAATCCCATCATATCCCCTACTGAACCAGATGACAGCTGATTGCCTTCGGAATCATCGATATATATGTTACGTGAACCTATATTCTTGTCAATTAATATGCCAGTCAACCGGTTATTATCTGATCTTGAGAGATATAATCCTGAGCCAAAGGGTAGCCCGAAGTCATCCCAGGTCATGTTATTAGCATCAATAATTATATCTGATATGTTGTTGTTGTCTGAATTATCTATCAATAATGCATTGTCAGAAGAGACTATGCTGTTTAGAGATATGTTCAGACCATCTATGCTGCTGTTTTTCAAATCGTCGATATCCATTATATTTCCGTTCTCATGATTGTTTGTATTATTATATACTTCAATGTCTGAAAACGAACAGTATCTGAGATATGATAGATGGAACAGTCCACTTATCGATGATAATCCACTCAATATAGTATTATCCTTTACGATGATGTCAGACATGTTGTTTCTCAGTCTTCCGGAAATACCGAAGAAACCAGCCTCTGCGACAAGATTTCCTAATGAAGCCTCATTCCCGATCACATTGATTTCAGATATGTTGTTATAATCAGAACCATAGATTCCAAATGCAAATCCGCCATATATAATATTCATATTCGAATTAGATACCTTGTTGTAAGAAGCGGATATGTTATTAATCATTGAATGATTCGATTCTGCGACAGCAAATATGAATCCTCCATAAAAAGAAGATACAGATGGTGCTGTGATCGTGACATTATTGCTGTCAACTGAATTATCTGAAATGAATGAATGGTTTGAATGGGAGACACCAAGTATGTTTGCCCCTGTGAAATCATTATTCAGTGTCACCTTGTTCTTCGTGATTGTATTACCTGAAACATTAGTATGGTCAGAGTATAAAAGGAATATCCCTCCGCTGTATGAACCGATGTTTCTGGTGATGTTAGAGAATGTGATGTTGTTGTAGTCGGAGTCGTATGCGTAGATTCCTGCGTAGTCGCCGTTGTTGCCGTAAATCGTGAGATTGGTGAATGATGAGCGGTTGGTGTATTCGAGGCTTATGGCTCTCGTGAAGTTGGTGATGGGGCAATCGATCAAGGTTATGTATTCCTGGCTGCTGATGTTGATTCCGTAGCCTGCCTGATTGCCGGTTATCGTGTGGCCGCTGCAGTTTAGGGTGATGTTGCTGGCTGTTATGTTGAAGCAGGTCCCGGTGGCGTCGATGTCGTTGATGAGGGTGAGTGTGGTGTTTGCAGTATCGAGATTTTGGCAGGTGGAAGGCTGCTGACTGATCGTGAGGTTGAGATAGTCTGTGGTCACCAAACCGGTGTCCGAACCATATATCTTTTCAGCAGTTCCTCTGAATAAGCGCCTTGTTCCAACAGTACCTGTAGCATTTATCCAGAATGTGATAAGTTCGTATTCGCTGCCTATCAAGTTATGTGTGTAAGGATTGGTTGTCTTGTTGGTATAGAAAGGCGTGTCTACGGAATTGTTCAAAATTGTCTCATTAGGATAGTCGATCGACAAGTTTGTTATCTTATAATTATTGTCCCAAGGACCGCCAAGAGTAAATCTTATCGAACTGTTTTGAGCAAAAGTAAATTCATCCTGAGAGATGTGATCTGTGAAAATGTTCCAGCACCCGCAGACATCTCCATCCTCAAAGTCTGCATCTGATTCAGAACGATTGACCACGAGATCCCAGCCTGTTCCGTTATACCAGTGCATCTGAATGCCTTCACTATCGGTGTTCACATTTTGAACCGCGTAGCTGACCGATATATTATCAAGCAAAGTCACGTCGTAACCGTTATCTTCATAATCAAACCAAATCTCTCCGCCTGCTGGCGAACAGCCTTCTGTAGAACATGTCCTACCGCCGACGCTTGCTTCCCATGAACCAAAATCAGGATCGAAATCTTCTGTGTATATTTCCTCAATCGTCATAAGCAAAGTTATATTTGTCTCACCACAACCAGTGTCAGAACAGCTTAGATTGAAAGTGAAATTTATCAGGGTGTCCTGGGGCACAAGAGTATCCCCGGTAGGATAATATAATGAGAGATTTATGTCTGAATAACCCTTTATCCTATAGCTTGTGAAACTAGTCACATTGAATTCCACAGTAGAATTCGTCGCCGAATTCACAGAACAATTCTGTCCTGGACAATCGATATATGAACCGTCATCTTCGTAATCAACCTCTATTGACGGGGACGTCCAAATCGACAAACCGGTCAAGGTGATGTTTGCAGAAGAATTCAGGCCGGGCTGAAGAGTTGAATTCACAAAAGCGGAGTTAATATTTATCTGTATTACCTGAGAGAGATTGGGTCCGGAAACATTGAGCGAGGTATTCGTGAATTTTATCGAGCCGTTGCTGGTTGCATATTCAAGGCTTGCATTGTTTAATGCATATTCCGATATAGTCGCGTTCAAGATGTAATAGTCCCAGGTATTGTTGATGAAGGTGTTGTTTATGATGCTTGCATATCTTATGTTTGTAAAATTGAAAGCAGTGCCTGAGACATTTATAACAGTAATATTCTGGAAAAGGTTGTTCTGTGAATTATTGCTCCACGAAAATACGCCATGACCAGAGGCGTTTCCCAGGATCATATCTGATATCGTTATATTCTCAGGACCATCAGAAGACGAACCAGAAATGACAATCAAATTACCAGATACATCAGCAACAGTACCCGAAGAGACAGATATGTTCCTTGAACTTCTTCTGATCCGCATCAGGGCATCATTCCCTGATGTTGAAAAATTGTTTCCCGATATCTCAAAGCCAGTCACTGAAAAAGAGTCTGTCCCAGTAATATCCAATATCCCATTGTTTTCCAGGCCTGTCGCAACAATGGTATTGTTCCTTATATAAAACGAAGACAAGACACCACCATCTGTCCCGGCAAAATCAATTCCGACATCACCTCCGGAAGTCCCTGAGATGTTATAGAGATTATCTTCGATTGTTATTTGTGAAAGATTGATTTTCTCAGTGTTATAGCTGACCCCAATAGAGCCACCATAATTATTGTTTGTATATAATTCATTCCCCACGTAGATTACATCTGTCAGATTGATTGATCTTGAATACCTTGAAATAGAGATGGCGTGTCCGCTAGAATAAAAAAGAGCTGTAAAGATGTTGTCTCTGAAGACAATGTTTTTCATAGATAACATTTCTGAATAATAAGTACCTA
This sequence comes from uncultured Methanosarcinales archaeon, assembly GCA_964390375.1. GTDB lineage: Archaea > Nanobdellota > Nanobdellia > Woesearchaeales > DSVV01 > CAYMIF01. The sequence goes on along the minus strand of CAYMIF010000007.1, from coordinate 51,393 downwards.
TAGAACCATAATCATAATCTGCTTCAACAGTGAAATTATTGCTTTCTATCGTAATGTTGCCTACATAGGAACCATTAAAATAGTATAACATCATAACCAAAGAAGCCCAGGCATCATCACTTATCCATACTGTATTGTTTTGTATATTCATCAAACTTAAATTGTTGTAATAAGACTTATCAGTCGATATCATAGGTGAATTATACAGATCATTTCCCACATAGAGGTCAGTCCACTCGATATTCATGTCTGTGATATTAGAATGATTGGTGTTTCCGAGATCAATCATCCCGGCGTTTACGATGTTTGAGACGTTGTATATGTTGTTGGTCAGGTTGTTTCCGATGATTGAGATATAATCGCAGTAATCCAACCCAAAGAAACCACCTGTGTTTGAGCTGCCTGTTGTGTTCACACTGTTCGAATCAAAAATGTTATCTACTATCCTTATCCTTTCTGAGGCATAAGCCACAATCCCTGCATTGTCTGTTGCGATATTACTGCTGAAATTTGAGTCAGTTATGTTGTTCTTGAATGAATAATCCATATAAATTCCAGAATATGAACCGTTGTTGCTGTATATTGTCAAATTCCTGAACAATGAGCGGTTGGTGTATTCCATGCTGACGGCGCGGGTGAAGTTTGTGATCTGGCAGTCGATCAGATTAATGTACTCCTGGTGGCTGATGTTGACTCCGTAGCCGCCAAGATTGCCGGTTATGGTGTGGTCCTGGCAATCCAGCGTGATGTTGCTGGCGGTTATGTTGAAGCAGGTGCCCCTGCCGTCGATGTCGGATGTGATCTTGTAGGTCGTGTTGGCTGAGACTAGGTTTCCGCAGGAGGTTATGTCTGTTGCATTGGCTGAGGTGTAATCGGTGAATCTTGTGACACCGAATTCCAGGGTCGTGGAGTCGTTGAAGATGCCTGCGCAGACTGTGCCTGGGCAGTCTGTGTAGGTGCCGTCGTCCTCGAAGTCTACGAGGATCTTGGGGGTTGTGTAGGTGCTGTAGAGAGTGAGGTTGGCGGAGGTGTTGAATCTTGGCTGAAGGGTGGAGTTTAGGAAGATGGAGTTGGATGAGAGCTGGATTACTTCCGAGAGATTGGAGCCGGAGGCGTTGAGGGTTGTGTTGGTCAACTTGAGGATGCCGTAGGGGTTGCGGTAGTCAAGGGAGAAGTTGTCGAGGTCGTATTCGGTGATGGTGGCGTTGTCGGCGACGATGTCCCAGGGGGTGTCCCGGAAGGTGATGTTGATGAGGTCGGTGTCAACTGCGTTTGTGAGGTTGATTGCTGCCATCGATGTGTTTGTGATTGTTATGTTGCGGAAAGTGTTGTTGAGGATGGCGGAGTGGTTGGCCTTTATGGCGTGGGTGCCTGCATTGCTTAAAGTAATGTTTTCGAAAATGTTGCTTTTTGTTCCATCACCACCGTAATCTGCCAGGAAGATTATGTTTTCGGTGCTGTCATTGAAATGGCTGTTGTAGATCCGGTTGCTGTCTGATGAATAGGTCATTCCGATAAGGCCGAATTCATCGGACACAGAGATGTTGTTTTTATATGCTGTCACGGAGCTTATGGTGTTGCTGGAGGACAACATTAACCCTAAACAGCCTCCGCCATCAATAAAACTTCCTGAGGAGATGCTGGTGTTCGAGATGGTCACGGTGCTGATGGTGTTGTTGCCAGACAACAATAACCCTAAACAGCCGCCACCTGAAAAATCAACGTCCACGGCGATACTGGTGTCCGAGATAGTCACGGAACTCATTATGTTCAAGGAGGAACTATACAGGCCAAGAGCGCCGCCCCCCCAAAAAAAAGGTGTGATAATGCTCATATTTGAGATGGTTACATTGCTGATGGTGCTGTTGCCGGATATTGAATATAAACCGAGAGCCCCGCTGCCAAAAATACCAGATGATGAATTGATGCTCGTGTTCGAGATGGTCACGGTGCTGATGGTATTGTTGCTGGAGAATGAATATAAACCGAGAGCCCCGCTGCCATCAATAAAACCCGCGCTGAAGACTGTACTGTCTTTTATTGATGTAATGTTGAATTCATTATATCTGCAATGACTGTATAATCCAATTATGCCACCGCCCTGGATATCCCCATTAAAGATTGTGTTAACCAGGTTATTTGTTGCTGTTATGTTGTAGAATGTGCTGGATTTGGAATTGTCATACAATCCAACTATTCCACCACCAGATATGCCGGCCGCTGTTACATTGCTGTGGGTGTAGGTGGTGTTGATTACGTTCCAACTGGAGGATTGTTCGAGGAAGAGGCCGGCGTTTGCGGTTGCGTTGTTGAAAGTTGCGTTGAGAGTGGTGATGTTGTTGCTGTCTGAACTGTATGCGTAGATTCCAGCATAGTCGCCGCTGTTGCGGAAGAGGGTGAGATTGGTGAATGATGAGCGGTTGGTGTATTCGAGGCTTACGGCGCGGGTGAAGTTGGTGATAGGGCAATCAATCAAGGTTATGTACTCCTGGTGGCTAATCTTGATTCCGTAGCCGCCAAGATTGCCGGTTATGGTGTGGTCCTGGCAGTCCAGCGTGATGTTGGACGCGGTTATGTTGAAGCAGGTGCCCCTTCCGTCGATGTCGGATGTGATCTTGTAGGTCGTGTTGGCTGATACAAGATTTCCGCAGGAGGTTATGTCTGTTGCGTTTATCGAAGAATATTCTGTGAATCTTGTGACACTGAAAGTCAGGGTTGTTGAGTCGTTGAAGATGCCTGCGCAGACAGTGCCAGGGCATTCTGTGTAGGTGCCGTCTTCCTCGAAGTCTACGAGGATCTTGGGGGTTGTGTAGGTGCTGTAGAGAGTGAGGTTGGCAGACTGGTTCAGCCTGGGCTGAGCTGTGGAGTTGAGGAAGATGGAGTTGGGGGTGATTGCGATGACCTGCGAGAGGTTGCTGCCGGAGGCGTTGAGGGTGGTGTTGGTGAACTTTAGGATGCCGGAGGGGTTGCGGTAGTCTAGGGAGAAGTTCTCGAGCCAGTATTCGGTTATGGTGGCGTTGTCTGCAATGATGTCCCATGGGGTATCTGCGAAGGTGATGTTTATGAGGTCGGTGTCCTGGGCATTGGTGAGGTTGACTGCTGTCTTATTATGGCCGGTTATCTGTATCCTTTCAAATCTGTTGCTGTAGGAACTGAGTTTAGCTAAAATAGCGTGACCGGCAGTTCTTGAGATATTTATCGAACTGAAGTTGTTTCCAGACGAATTCTGGAGAGTTATTCCGTAATCTGTCGAATTATACATTGATATTTTGGAAAAAGAGTTGTTTGCAGAGTCAATCAAAGAGATAAAAGGATATTGGGTGAGGTTGAATGTAATCGATGAGACGGAGGCAGAGCTAACATTTGAGAAATAAATATTTATGTCTGAAATATTATAGTAGTCAATATTATTTATTACAATCCCGGAAGAATCATATACCTTGATGTCTGAATCATCATCAGTGAATGTGCTGTAACTAATGTTAAAATTTTCCATCCTTTTACTATATATTCCCGCATCGGTGAAGGTCGAGTTGATGATTGTAATATTTATGCCGTCAAATGCAAGGATATTTGAATCATGGTTCTTTTCAGAGGTAAGGTTTATGATAGTGAGGTTGATTGCGTCATCTATCCTGATTCCATTGTCAGAGACGCTCTCAGAAGCGATGGTATCAATTATTGTTATGTTTTGCCCGTAAACTTTGATGTTATTACCTTTGTTACCAATAAATTCGCAGCCAGATATATAGACATTGTCTGCTATTATTTCTAAGCCATTGGATGTTCCGTCATCATTGCTGTTGGCTGTATTATTGATAAAAGTGATGTGGTTGGACCATCCTATAAAAAAACCATCGTACTGGTTATTATCATTGGCTGTGTTGTTTCTCAGTGTGGTGTGATTGACATTGTCCAGGTAAAAGCCATAACCATACCCGCCTGCACCGACATTATTTATGACATTATCCCTAATCGTGACATTTATGCAATCACTGACATGTAATCCATAAGCAATGTTGACTATGCCTCCGGAAGAGGAGGTATCAGAAAATACACTGCCCATTATAACAGAGTTGTTTGAGATTATCTTTGCACCGTATCCTGTGCAAACCGTCTCTCCACAGGTATAATGGGAATCCACAACAAGATCAGTTATGTTGAGGTGGTCTTTTGTGCTGTGAATACCATACTGGAAATCCTGGATCGTTCCATTCAATATTGTCACGTTCCTGGCAGTCACATTTATACCTGTGCCTGAGTTAGGGCCATCGATAGTATAACCGTTGAGGTTCAAGGTCACGTTTTCTGCTGTTATGTTCATGCAGGAACCGCCTACAGACAAACCTGCGCCAAGGTTGTATACTGTATTTGGCTGGTCGAGTTCGCTGCATTCAGTGATCTCTATTGAAACCTCAGAGGAGGACAACGTGAAATTGTCCTGCATGATGTTTTGCAGGACTGTGATGTTGTAGATGTGAGTCTCGGTTATGTAGGATGAGTTGGAGGCGTTTATGGTGTAGTTGCTGAAGTATGAGACCGTTCCGCCGTTGTTGACATACTCTGTTATCTCGTATGTGTCGGTCCAGCCGGTGGCGGCTGATGAGAGCATCGAGTGATCGAGTGTGCCTGTGCTGTTGTAGATGCTGACGTTGGCTGAGAGCGGGTTTCCTGCAGTGTCGTTGACATGGGCGCGGTAGTACCATTTACGGATGAGCTGGGAGCCGGTTCCGCCCAGTTCATCATTGTATGTCACGTTTATAAGGGATATATTTAGGGCATTATTTGCGTTAGCTGTAACATTTATTCCATAATCTTCGTAGCTTGAAATATTTATATTGATGAATGAATTGTTGGATGATTCTCCGCCCTTCTTCAGCCAGATCCCTGTTGTTGTCGCATTTAGCGTCATGTTTCTAAAGATATTATTCGTTCCTGAATTCAACTCAATTCCTGGAGAGCAGTTAGTATAGAACTCATCATCGAACAAATTATTCTCTGCTGAATTCAGATAAAGACAATAATTAGAATAAGCTGACCAATTGGACCTTAGGTAATTTCCTGAAAAATTGCTGTCTGAAACATCGTATACATATAATATATCTTCAATAATCGTATTGTTCGTGAATTCTATGAATTCTGAGTAAAAAATCTGGGCTCCATTGTCATATATGGTGTTGTTATCAACAACTGTATAATTTGAAGACGAGAGATATATCCCCCCGTAATAGCCATCTGAACTCATCCAATTGTCTGTTATCGATATGTTTGTAGCTCTATTAAGCCATATTCCTGTTCCAAAATCATCCCATTCTGTGATATTATTAGAGGATATCACTGTATTATTCGACCAATCTACTATTATACTACCATAGAAAAGACCTGCTGTTCCATAATAATAAAATGCAAACTTTAGTTTATCTTGTCCAACAAGATCCTTTGGCAAAGCCATTTCACATGTCTGATGCGTATATGGTACTTTACTTGTGTTAGCCATGACACATCTGCCGAAATCATCATTATAGTCGTCTACAAGGAATTCGTAGTCTTCAGTCACTATCTTCAGCCAATCGTTTCCGAAATCGTCTGTGTTGTCAATAGTTATATCGAACGCAAAGTAAAAATTGTCATCATCATCACTTATATAGATGTAAGTATAACCCGCAGGATGCCCTGTGCCAGGAACCCAATATTTCTTGAAAGTCTCATTTCTTAGTGTGTCTGATTCATTTATAATGCCATCAATCAACAAAGAGGCGGAATCGTTGGATGATATGTACTCTTCGAAGCCGGTAATTGGATATCTGAAAGGCGCTGCTTTCGGATATTCATTTGCGACCATTGCCAACTCTGCAGTGGAGCAATTGATGTCCCAAGATATCTCAAACGTGCTGTCATGGGCAGTCACTACATTATAATCCATGCTGCGAACCTTTTCTGAAATGTCCTGGCTGTAATTGTCAATCGCATAAGTGGGCAGGATAACATGTCCGCATGCTGTCATCTCGAGCATCTCTATGTCTGCATAATCCTTGTTTCTCTGCTCGATTTTCAAAGTGAGATTTCCGTCTATGTCATTAAATACCAACCCTTTTCTTTCATATTCTATCGGGAACGATACTGTAGCCACAAGGTCCCATCCCTCGGCTTGCTTACTGCTTATGAAGAATGTTCCACCTGCTGTATAAGAGACATCATTGCCATCAATCAGTGTTCCAGAGGAGTAATAATCATTTATACCATGCTCTGTACTGTTGAATACAGTATTATTCAGAATATCAGCCGAATATGTCCTGTTAATGAATATTCCATTATAATTCTCGTTCACCGTATTGTTTATTACCCTTGAATGGTTTGCATATTGGAGATGTATGCCTATCCCGCCCGAACTGCTACTCATATTCAAAACTGCGTCCTCGATTGTTGAATTCGATTTATCTGAAAATATTCCTGCATATGCGTCATCACTGGTAATTGAATATCCTGCTCCGTTGAATGTCACGTTTTCTGCCTGAATCTTTATGCAGTGGTCTGTCAGGTCATTGTCTATTATATCCTGGGTCTGGGTGTAAATCAGATTCGGGTCTACTAAATCACCGCAGCTATACACATTCGTGTTGTTGTCTGAAGAATAGTTCGTGAAATGAGCCACGTTGAAGATCAACTTTGCAGAATCATTATAGAGCTCTGTGCATACGCTGGCTGGGCATTCCTCAAAGATGCCGTCGCCGTCGAAGTCGACAATCGGCTTTGCGTTGATGTATGTGCTGTAAAGAGTGAGATTGGCGGACTGATTCAGCCTTGGCTGAAGAGTCGAGTCGAGGAATATGGAATTTCGGCTTATCTGAATGACTTGGCTTAGGTTGGAGCCGGAGGCGTTCATTGTGGTGTTGGTGAACTTGAGGATTCCGGACGGGTTACGGTACTCGAGCGAGAAGTTCTCGAGCCAGTATTCGGTGATGGTGGCGTTGTCTGCAATGATGTCCCAGGGTGTGTCCAGGAAGGTTATGTTTATAAGACTTATGTCATGTGAATCAGTTAAATTTACGGCAATCACAGAGCTGTTAGATATAGTGGTATTCCTAATAAGGGAATTGTTTGATTTCGTTAATATAATTCCTTGTGTAAAATTGTCTATTATGCAATCATTCAAGGTAATGTTTTCCTGGTTGGTGAGATTCAATCCATAACTATTCTGAGACCCAATAATTGAATGGCCTGCGCAGTCAAAGCTTATGTTAGGTCCAGTTATATTGATACAGGAGGCGGTCGTGTTGATACTTCTTGAGAGCTTATATTCTCCGGGAGCAGAAATCTCCCGGCATGAATCAATCGACTCGTATATGACAGTGAAATTGCGCGTCAGAGAGGTGTTTATATTAATTGAATTATCCCAGCAGGTGACATTCCAGATATAGTAGCTCTGCTGGAATCCGGTGACTGTGACAGATGTGATTGAATTGTTCGCTGACGAGATATTGGACTGGTTTACTGTCCCGTTTATAGAGAGATTGCAGGTGAGGTTCGGGGATGCGAGGTTGTCGGTCGCAGTCCAGTTGAAGGTGAGGGAATTGCTTGTGGTGCTGTTGTCGTTGTCTGGCTTGTTGAGGGCGATGCTTGGCACAGTGTAGTCGATTGTGACAGTCCTTGTGCCTGTCTCAAGGGTGCCTTCGACTGAATCTATTACATATGCTGTGTAGTTATATGTGCCCTCGCCCAGGAGGTTGCTGCCGTTGACTGTCTGGTTGATGTAGAGGGTCCACTTGTCTGTGTCGTATTTCATGAGATTGGACTTGTAGAGCATACGGATGGTCTCGTCTGAGAGCGTGTGGTTCCAGATCCAAAGTTCGTCCATGGTGCCGTTGACAACAGCGCCATTGTCGAACTCATTGAATTGGCCTAAGACCGCCCAGTCGCCGACAGGAGTGGATCCCCAGGTGCCTCCTTTAGAGGCGCCGGAGAACTGCCTCTCTCCGTTGAGGTAGAACAAGAGGGAGTCAGATGATTTCTCGTAGACAAATACCATGTGATGCCATTCGTTGGCAGCATAGTCGCGATTGTAGTTGAGATACCTTCCGTTGACATTGTGCGAGCTGAACCCAAGATATGACTGGAAGAAGGCGTGCCTTGCTCCGGCTGTGTCGAAGAAATACTGATGGAAGGGAGGGTCCTGGTTGTAGAGTGGGAATATCCAGAAGCCGACAGACCCTGTCTCAAGCGTCACTGATCCGCCAGGTATCTTGATTCCGTCATCTGTGCCGTCGAATGAGAATGCGCCGCCGAATCTTCCTGTTGAGGTCCAGTTCGGCTTTGATGCCTCTGAATTGTTGCCGGGCAATGCGTCATAGCCGTGGCCTGTGATGTCGAGGACGTATGAGTCGTTCTCGCCGAGGAGGCTTAGGTTGTTGAAGTTGAACATCGCATTCAGGCTCTGGTTCATTATTGTGTAGTTGGTGCCGTTCCAGTTGAAGATGACTGCCGAGACATTCTCTGTGAGGACAGAGACATTGATCTCGACGAACCGCTCTGACTGGAATGCTCCGTCTGCTGGGGTCGGGCCTGCGAACTGGGCGAACGCGGCCACGATGCTGATGTTCCTGACCTCGGACTTTGTCTCGTATTCAGTGTCTGTGCAGTTGACCCACCACCAGTAGTCGGTGTTGTCGAAGCTGATGTTCGGGGTGAAGACTGATGCTGTATTGTTGATGACAGACTTGTTGTTTGCAACTGCCTGGATAGATGCGTCCTGGACATAGAGAGTGCAGTCGAGATATTCTACAGTGGAGTCTGTTGCGTTGAATGTGAACTCAGGCTGGTTTGTGGTCTCGTTGAGGGTATTGTTGTCAGGGCTGAGGAGAGCGACATCCGGTGCTGAGGCGTCGGTTATGGATATTGTTATGTTGTTCTGGGCATTTGCTGATGTCCATGCGACATCAGAGCAGTTGACCCACCATGCGTAAACTTCGTCGGCAAGGTTCTCGGAGATTGTGAATTCTGTGCTCTGGCCTACTGTGACTGACTCGTTTGTTGCGTATGCGGTTTCTGTTGTTCCTTGCTGGATTATTAGGGAGCAGTTGAGGGTTGATGCACGGTTGTCGGTTGCGTTGAAGACGAAGCCCGGGCGCCTTGAAGTCGTGTTGAGCGTGTTGTTTGAAGGGGATTCAGCGTATACTGTCGGCGCTGAGTTGTCGACAATGAATGTGCTGTTGGATGAGGCGAATGCGCAGTTTGCGTCTGTGTCGCAGGAGTAGCAGTTGTATTCATAGCTTCCTTCGGAAAGGGTCTTTGTGAAGTTTGCGAAGTCTTGGTTTCCGCTGACTGACTTGGTCTCGTTCGCGTGCCAGCCTGTCCAGTTTCCATAGAGGGTGACATTGTTGAGGCCGGTCAGGTCCAGCAGAGTGCAGTTGATGGTCGCCGGGCTTGCGACGATGCCGTTCTTCGCAGGGGACGCCAGGGTGACTTCTGGCGGCTGTGTCGCCAGATTGAAGGTGATGTTGATCTGGACAAGGGATATCCTGGCGTGGGATGTCGATTCTGGCGGACCACCTGACTGCTGGGTGTAGTCCTGCCTGATCTGGAGGATCGCTCCGTCCCAGACTGTCTTGTTGTTGTTGCCTGAGAGCGTGAGGGTCGCGCTGTCTGTTGACCAGGTGCTCTCTGTGAGAGCGAATGCCGCGGACTCGTCTGTGAGAGGGGTTGTCCCGTCTGACTCGTAGATCCTGTAGTAGAGGTCGACGTTGTCGTTGCCGTTGCCGTTCTCCTGATGGCGGGCGGTGATGCCTATGCTGGTAACATTGTCGAAGCTCGCGGGGGTGTTGTTGAGAGTCATGAGGATGGACCCATCAAGTTGGTTAGGTGCTGAGATGTAGTCTGCGTCGTTCTGGCCCTCGAGCATCTCGTCGATGACCGACCAGTAGGTGCCTGCAGTGGAGGACCAGCCGGTGGTCGTGTCGTCGCCGTCGGTCCCGAGGATGGTGTCTGCGGTCGGATCGATGATGTGGTCGACCTCTATCGCTCCGCCCAGGACCATGAGGTCGAAGGTGTCCTGTGTTCCTGTGAGCTGCGTGAGATAGACCTTGTTGTAGGCGTTTTGCTTGAGCGATCTGAAGCGGGCGACGATCTCTGTTGAGCCCTGCCCGAAGACCAGGATCTCTGGATTGCCCGATACAATCCTTGGATAGATGGTGATGTCGTTTGCTGCAGTGAGGACCTGCTCGAATGTTACCCGGATATATTCCTGGTCATTGATCACTGGACTCCAGTTTCCATCCAAAACAGATACCAGATCATATATATCAGCCATAAAAGACCTGTTCTCATCCAGATGCACTGCCTTTGAGATCTCGATTATCAGCTCATATGTCTGGCTGGAGAGATGAGGGACTATCCATTCAACATAGTCGATCAGGCTGTTGTTGTTGAGATCAAAGAGCCTTGCATCAACTTTTGTGCGGGTGCTGTTCTGGATATGATAGAGCGATACCATATCAGGCGCTGCTTCCTGGTCCAGATGAGTGTATGCCAGGATGTCTGTGAAACCCAGGACGTCAGAACCAGAGATAGTTATCGTCTTCTGCTGCGAGCTCTGGGATGATTCTTCAATCTTTGGGCCGTCTGTCTCATACTCTATCAGATAATCAGATTCTTCTGCCTGAAGCTTCAACTCGAGAACCTGCTCATCAGGATCTGGCTGGCTGGATTGGGCCTGCGGCTCCGGGATGAGCCTGTTGGTCAGCTGCTTATTCTTCAGACTGTCTTCAATCTTTCGGCGGGCTTCTTTTTTAATCAGCGAAATCCTGCGCTTTTGCTCCTCTTCTGTCAGGTCAGTTCTTAGGCTTATCCTGTTCTGGGCGACCTGGACCTTTTCCCTTGCTGTATTGTTCAGCCTGAAAATCTCCGGTTCTTTGGCATATCCCGGGAGCTCAATCGTGACATTGGATTGTGCACTGCTTTTCAGCTTCCTTGTCCATACTACAGGAACACTTGCAACAAATTTGAAGTCCTCGGACTGGACTTGCAGATCATAAGAAGAAAGCTGGCTTGTCTGGTTCTCATCAATCAAGGATAAAACAGGTTCTGCAGAAAGCACAGTCAAGGTGAAATTAGAAATCATGAAATTCTCAAGGTCAATCACTGCTATTGATATTTCATATCTTCCTGGTGCGTCTTTGGCATGAATCGTGAGATTATCGTCTGTCGTGTACATAATTATGCCAGAATCCTCAACTATGTCAAAATAGAGGGTCTCGTTCTCCTCGTTACTGAAGAAATCCGAAAGATTGAGCGTCCTTGTCATGCCGACTTCCATCTCCATGTCTGGGATTTCTCCTTCTGGCGGCATGTTTATCTTCGTCTGGTTAGCAACTGTTGCGTTCTGCTGTGTGATGTTTGACATGTTTGTCTGGTTGAACATGCCTGGATAGGTCATGTTTGCCTCTGTCTTGTTGATATCTGTCAAATTGGTCAGGGAAAGGTTGTCCTGGAGCTTCTCTTGTGTCTGGTTGTCAATGGATGCGTTTTCCTGCGTCATGTTATCCGCAGTGATGTTATCTGCCTCAGGAAACCGTGACTGTCTGATATCCAATTTCATCTGTTTCTCAATGATTGTCCAATTATCTGAGACATCTATTTCTATTATGAATGTACCAATGTCCTGACCTGTTTCAATCAGCAGGTCTGATCCTGTTACAAAAACTCTGAGTGATGCATTTGATTCTGCCTTGTATACAAGCTTATCACTGTCCGGATCTATGAAATAGTCATCCAGGTCGATCGATGATGATGAGTTGGTCGGAAGGGTTATTCTTGGCAACATCCCGTAAGGCTCCTGGTTGAAGGTCTGGTTGACCATCGTTGTGTTCCAAAGAGCCTGATCTTGTGCTGTCATGTTTGTTGTGTTGAAAAGAGATCTGTTCGAATCAGACTGATTGACGATCGTCAGATTGTGAAGTGTCTGATTTTCCGATGAACTTTCTTCATAAGCCAGGTCGGGCTGAGTCATGTCCGCATATGTTTTGTTCTTGACTGTCTGGTTCTCTTGAGTCTGGTTGGGTTGAGTCTTGTTCAGTGATGATATGTTAGCTGTCTGATTTTCAAGTGACATGCCAGATGAAATATTATCAATCAATGTCTCATTATCTGGCAATTGTTCCGGGCGGGTCTGGTTGGAAATCGAGATGTTAGCTGAGATATTCTTTTCTGATAGGTCCTCTGGCTGCTGCAGGACAGTAGTGTTCCTGGTGACCTCATCTTCGGCTGACCTGTTTTTTTCGGCTGATTCCTGGGTGAGGTTATCCTGTGTCAGCTCATCCAGGGTTATGGTCGGCTCTGGTGCTAGCTCCTCTTCGGATCTTAAAGCCGGCTCATAATAATCATAATCAATCTGGTCTATCTCAATGCCAGTACTGTTATCCAGGATCACTCTGATCTCGGCTGTGCCAAATAATCCAAGCACCTCGTCTGAAACCTCTATGTCCTGAAAATCTCCTTCTGTCATGTTGAAAACCAGGATATCCTGCCTATTGTAACTGAAATAAAGAACTGCGGAGCCGTTTCCCAAGACCTGACCTGAGAACCTCACAGCGCTTACGTTCACCTCACCGAAATCAAGCATCTGCTGGCCTGATTCCCTGAACCTGTAGACTGCATCATCCAGAACAACCCTGCCGGTCAGCCCGTCAGACAGGTAAGGAAGACCAAAAATCAGCAGTATTATCAGGAGAAGCACAATGAGGACAATGTTCACTGCTATTAAGCTTCGGACCATCTTTTTGGAAGCACGCCTCTCGCTGTCAATCTTCAGAAGAGCGCTTCGACTATCCAAATCAGGCCTTCTCTGACCCCTCTTCTCTCTTTTTATTCCTTCATCTGTTCGCATTGATACTCTTCCGATGTAATTGCTGTTGTCCCCCAACTTACTGACGATGGACAGTAGAAATTTGTTGGCCTACTGTTGATTCCGCTATCCATCTCTTCTCTAACTGAGCATGAAATTAGGGAGGAAGGCTGTGGGGCAATGCTTGGCCTACATCGCAACCCCGCAGCAGTCTCCCTGAATGAGCATGAAAATTCTCCTGCGAAAATGGAAAAAGGGGAAGGAAAGAGGATAGCTGTTGGCCTACATCTGATCCCTCCAATCCTTTGACCCCCTAAAGAGCAGGATATAACACTATCTGTCGATCCCGGAATCAATGGATAGAAAATGGCGGGGCACCCGGGAGTAATGCTTGGCCTACATCTGATCCCAAAAGCGACCCCACACGATAAGCATGAAACACTATTCTGTGCTGATTCCGAAATATCGACAGAAATAGAACTAGATGATGAGCATGAAGAGAAAATGAGACCGAAAGAAAGACCATCGCTAAATTGAGGTCTATCACTATGAATTATTCTGTCTCCCCAATTTTTTGCGAGAATACAGCTTGCGCTATATTGCTCTAGGTCTTTTCTTTTCGGAATCAATTTTGATGTAGGCCAATTACTAAAATAGTGTTTTTACTAGTATTTGTTATAATTATGTAAGTGCTTATTTATATAGTTTTCGTATTTTTTTATACTTTTTTTATATTTTGTAAGTAGTTTCTTATAAATTAATAGGAATTTAATATAAATATGTAAGTAATTTGAATCGTTGGCCTGGTGCCTAACTTTTTTGAAATACAAGAAAAATTTACTCAGTGATTACTAATTTATGAGAAGATTGGTCAAAAACCAGGAATTTCTCATCAAAAACTGGCCTGAGAATCCTGGGTTGAAGATAACCGGTTCTTTCCTACATATTTACATCGCATTCTTAAATAAAGAAAATTGAGAAAAATGTTTTTATATCATGTGAGAGAAAAAATGAAACTTAAGAACCAGAATAAAAAAAAATTAAATGCAGAAAAGAGCCTATTCCTCTTTTGCGTCCTGCTCTTTTTCTTTGAGATGCAATATCGCTGCTGCGAGGTCGCCTTCATTGCCCTCAATCGCATCAAGCGCAACTTCGCGCGAGACGCCTGCCTGCTCCATCACAGTCTCTATATCCTCCTCGTTTATCTCTGCTTTTGTCTCGATGGGAGCCTCTCTTGTCTCTCCGCTTATCTGAAAGCTTTCCTCTCCCATCATGTTAACCTTTGAAACAGAAGGATTGTCTATTATGATCTCCTTGTCAGGACACCTTATTATAACTTCAGCTGCATCAATCTCTACCTGCTTTATGCCCATGCGCTTCATGGCCTGCTTCATCATCCTTGGGTCCATTCCTGGCATCATCATCTATCACCTGACTCAAAGAAAAAAGATTCGATATTTAAATTTACCTATAATTGGACTGCCTGCCAATGAATGCCACAAAGAGAAAAGACTTCACGGCATCAGACCAGGAAGAATAAAGATGCGTATGAGTATGACCACCAGCAGCACTATTCCTGCCATGACAATCACATAACCCGGCTTGATCATGAACTTTGACTTATAATCATCAAAATAACGGGTAATTCCTGCTGTGCCCTGAGGCATCGATATCTTGTTCTTTGCCATCTTGAAATCACGTGGTTTTTTTAAAAAATGTAGGGTGACTGTAAGCCACCTTCTGTAGATGCACTACCCTGCTCAGCAGGATCCTCGACTGCATCCAGCGCATTCAACTTAGCGTGCATTAGCACTTGCACAAAGCCTAGGACTCGCCGTTTCATCCGTTCTTCTGGACCAGCATCTGCCCTTTATCTTAGCCCATGTCACCAGGGCTGTCCGGGCGGTCATCTGCATTTTCCCAGAAGGGGTCTCGTTTCTTCTGCGGTTGCCATCCATTTCAGGATCTTACATATCGTAAGTGGCCAACCATCTTGTGGGCGGACTTTCCTCAGAAAAGCAAAAAGCTCTCCGGAAACGCTGTAGACACCCTACAGATTAAAAGAATAAGCTTTCATTTATAAAGGTAATGATTATTTTTTCTTGCCTTTTTTGGCTACAATGCCCTTTAGGTATCTGAGCTCCTGGTCCTCCTCGCGCTTTATGTTGTTGAGCAGCCTTATCTCCTCCAAGGTCTCCTTGTTTATGTTGCGAAGCACCCGAGTCTCGCTAATGTGCTCGCGAATCACTATCGCCAGCTCCTCCTTTACATCCTCCATCGTCGCGGCAAGAATCAGAAGAACGATCAATATCAGCCAGAGAAAGATAGTTATGAAAAGATCATAGCTCATCTCAGACCCGCTCATCATATAGAGCATGTTTATTATCTTGAAACCAACTACGCCTATACATAAGCCAACTATGAGAAGAACGACCTCAAAGAAATTTATTCTCCTTATCCCTATTTTACGAAGCATTGTAAAAGTTAAGAGAAAGGTGTTTAAATATTTTTCTGTTGAATGGACTTCATCCAATAAATACTACTCCGCTTGCTGCGCAAGCTTCGCCTGGCCACGGGAAGCTTTACTGCATAAATCTTCCCTCCCTAGGCACAGACGCATTTATTGGATGAAGCCTGTTGAATGTTATGTTTGTTTTTTGGATAGTTAAAAAAAGCATACCCATGACTTAAGCGGCAGGTCTTTAATTTTTTGGTCGAAATCCTCTTTTGGAAACCCAAAGCTTCAGTTGTGAAAGGATTTCATTTTTGCAGGACTATTATCGAATATCTTCTCCTGCCCTGCCATACCTCGAACCTATCCTTCTCCTTGAAATGCTCAATCGATTCAATCAAAGTGTCAGGCCTGGGAGTTATCAAACCAAGGACCCCTCCGTCCTTGAGGATGTATTCTGCCTGATGGAAAAGCTCCTGGTAGATCTTCTGGATCTCTTTTTTGGGCTTCAACTGGGTCTCAAACGGCGGAGCAGTTATTATACAATCTATCTCTTTTGCACTGAACTTTGTGTCCAGCCAGTCAATGCCGCTCTTTGCGAAACGTATGTGTTTTGAGACACCCGCCAACTTGGCATTCTTCTTTGCTGAGCGTATGTTCCTCAGAAGCGAATCAAAACCTATTATCAAAGGGGATTTTGGCGGTTTTTGATCTTTTTTATCAAGCGTGCTGAAATCAAAATCATAGAACCTTGTGGCTGAGAAGGCGTCCTTTGAATAGAAATGCACTGATTTTCCAATGGAATATAACGCTGCCTCTATCACCAGGTTGCCTGAGCCTGTGAAAGGGTCGAGCAACACCTTTCTCCTGTCATAACCTGAAAGGCGAAGAGCTGAATATGCAATGCTTCCGTTCAGCTCCTCCTGTGTGCGCATCACATGCATCTCCCGCTTGTCAAGAGAAAAGCCTGAGAGACCAATGCCAACCACAGCACGATCATCGATAATATCCAGGGTAATATCAATCTTATAATCTGTCAATGAAACTTCTGCTGAGAACCTCTCCTTAATCAATCTGCCGAAAACCTCTTCTGCATCCTTGCTCCTGAAATCATGCTCTCCTGACCTAGTGCATGTCACCCTGAATCTGTTATGGCGCATCCAACGCAAAAATGCTTTTTTCGGAATCTTTTTCAGCTTCTGTTCAAGGTCTTGCAGAGAACCAAAAGAGAAATCTTCTATGTATGCCACAACAGAAGTCGCGCTCCTGACAAGATAGGCAAATTTCAGCAGATCATCCAGAGAATCTGCATCAAATACCAGGTATCTTTCCTCCTGTTTCAGGGGCTTTTTTGCCAGTATCTCATCCAGGTCTAACCTGAGGACTTCTATTGTTCCTTTGTGGCAGAAGGCTGCGCTTTTCATGATTTTTCCAGAATGAGAGTGGGTTTTTAAAGGTTTTTGATGGATAAGCTTCATCCAAAAAATCTCTCTTCGTTCGGGTAGTGCTGGTTCGTCTCTTAATTATTTGTCCTTTGGCCGACGTTCCCCCTAAGGGACGAGCCCCTTGCCGGACCGAAATTATTGAAAGAAAGGACTTACATTATCAGCACTACCGCTATTTTTTGGAGGAAGCCTGATGGCCACATATAAATTTTTTTTCTGTTAGCCTTTGCCTGATCTTCTCTTCGGAGTTTTCTTTCTTTTTCTCGTTTTAGTGTGCTTCTCTATCGTCTTTTCTTTCCAGCCGGCATCTTTTAAGGACTTCCTGACCCAGTCTTTCGAGTGGCCCTTGTGCTGAAGAGAGAGTACCTTGTGATCAAGCTCTTTTTCCTGGGACCTTGAAGGCATATGGACCTTCAATTCCCTAAGATGCCTGTATTTTCTGTATATGAAGAAATAATCAAGCAGTATGAACAAGCAAAGGACTGCCAGCGCAGATACAATTATCGGGGAGATATACCAAATATCTTTTTCCTCATCTTCCTTCAGAATCGCAGGATTCAGGTATTTTTTGTAACGCTTGCAGAGATATTTCTTCAGAAAATCATCGTGACGCAGCTTTTCCTCAATCAACCTGGGATTCTTTTCCTTTGGATCGATGCTCAGATCATAGTAGACAAGTTCGTTTGTCTCAAGATTATAAAGATACTTGATATTTTCCCTGACTATTGCAATCTTGACCGAACTGTGAGGCTGGACAAGGACATGACAATCTTCATAATTCTCCTCAAGACCCGTATTCTTCAGATCAAAAGCAAACGAGTTCTTGTAAGGTGCATCATTGAGTACGCCGAATATCGTCGGGATCAGATCTGTATGAGAGAATCTCATAGGGCCTACCCTGCCTACATTGAACTCATCTTTCTTTGAAGGGGAAGGTATCCACAGAGCAGATGTCACAAAAGTATCCTGCTTTGCATTTACAGAATTCAGATAGCGCATCTCCTCATAAATGGGCCAGGTATGATCGCCCATTATGATAAGATGAGTGTTGTTGTCACGATATTTCCTGAACCTTTCGTAAAAATAAACAAGATTGCGATCCTGCCAGGCCAATGAATTCAGGTAGTTGTCTGGCCATTCTGTCGAATTCAAAGGAGGCTTAAATGTCGGATCCTCAAGATAATTTGTGAAAGGATAATGGTGCGCCACCACCTCTATATATATAAAAAGCCGGTCCTGGTCCTTGAGATTCTCTTCCATATAGTCCAAAACCCTCTTGTAGAATATCTTATCATCATAAGACCAAGGATAAAGGGTATCGTTCTCCTGCATTATATCGTCCCGATGCAGTTCTGAGAAACCTATCTTTTCCATGAATTCGCCGGTGTTGGACATCCTGAAGTCGTCTGCCCTAAAAACAATGGTCTGGTATCCGCTGTCTTTTAAGAACTGAGGAAGACATTTGCCGTCGAGCCTTTCCGGATTGTAGCTCAAGGCGCGGTTAATGTTTAGGAATGTACCACAGAAGAAATTCGACTGGGCACGGTTGGTCCTCACACCATTGGAATAATATTCAGGATAATAAACCCCTTCCTTTGCTATCTTGTTGAGATTGGGCGTGAAACTTATAGGGTAATTTATCCCATCATATTCAAAATCGCCTTTGACTGCAATAGAATTTAGGGACTCAAGCTGAAGTATGACAATGTTCTCCCTGGATCCAGTTGAATATGTCTGGTTGTCATATATTGTGTTCAGAGAGAATGCAGGAATCGTGAATCTCGAGATTGTCTTCTTTCCCTGATTGATTATATCCAGATTGCCAGTAAAGAAAGCAACAAGAGAAATCACAAGAAAAATTATCAATATGGTCGTTATGATATTGTGCACATACTTCGGAGACTTCTTGCTCTTGATGTCTGTATTCCACATGTCTTTTCCAATTATCATATAGAACATGACAAAAGCCACGAGAAGCAAAAGCAAAAGCGCAATGACAGAGAAAAGACCATAGGTCCTGTAGGTGCCGATTATGGCCCAGTCTATGTTGAAAATAAACATCGAAAGGCTGAAATGATTGTCTGTATAGATGTTGGTGAATATCACGAAATACATCAGGATGTATGCAATGGAGAAGATGCTTATGGTCATGCGCTTGATCAGCTTGTTGTACTTCAGGAGGTTTATCAGGCCAATTATCACCAATTGAACCAGGTAGAAAAGAAGGAGATTGACCAGATCCAATATTGAATCTATGATGTTGTTATACAGAAAGATGGAACTTAACACCACAGGTATTAATGCAAATATGAAGAAAATTATCAACAGATACCTGTTGAATGCAATATTTTTCGTTATGAACTCTTCGAGATTCCTCAATGGCCTGAACATGGAATAACTTTTTCTGAAAGGATTATTTAAATCTTTTTATGTTAAGACCGCGCGAAAACATCCGATTCATTGGATTTGATAGTGCCAGGGCAAGATCAGTGCGACTGAGGCTGATGTGAACTTTAGCTCCTGCCAGGTACCGATTCCTATCTATTGAAAATTCAAAATAGTCGTTTGTACAAGATTCAGGTCATTCAACTGTACTGAGCTCGCATGAACTGTCAACCTCGACAAAATGATTCACCTTGCCCTCTATGTAAGAATCGCAGGGGCTGGTCCTGTTCGGCCGATCAGGCCGAGGTATCTTCTCTTTTGTCTGGCATGCCCAGCCGTTTATGATCTGTTCATCAAGACATGAGGCATTCGTGAAATCAAACCTGTTCGAGAGGCGGTATTCACAAAGCTGCTTGCATTTGGATATCGCTTCATCCTGTCTTGCTCTGTCAATCTCTTCAGAGACATTACAGCCTGCCAGAAACAATGAGACCATCATTAGAGAGATAATTACAAATCTCATACACCCATGTCCAGGTAAGATAGTATTTAAATGCTTTGGTATGATGGATGCTGGGTACTTTTGCTGGCCAAAAGTGAAATTTTAGCATCTTTTTAAAATTCTGGATTATTCGAGATAAAAGGTGCTGCGTTCCTGTAGAGGGCCTCCCCTCGCGACGCACTCTGATTTCGAATAAATCAAGGAATTTTGACTTCAATGATGCTAAAAATTTCAAAAAGGCCAGCAAAAGCACCCATTATCGTATGGTAGGCTTCATCCAATAAATGCGTCTGTGCCAAGGGAGGGAAGGTTTATGCAATAAAGCTTCCCGTGGCCAGGCGAAGCTTGCGCAGCAAGCGGAGTAGTATTTATTGGATGGAGCCGGTATGGTGGCCACACTGAAAATATCCTCGATGCGGGATTTAATGGTGCCAGACCCGGACTTTCTCATGCCCACTTAGCCAGAGCCTCCTGCTTCTCCTTATCCTTTCCGAATACTGAATTTATGCGAAGCTCGAGTATGTCTAAAGACTGCCTTATGTATTCACCAACATCGTAGCCTGTCGAAAGCTTCTTCATGGGCTCAAAGTATTTAATGACAGACCCCTGAGCAACAGTAAATATGACCCTTCCTCCGCATTTTGTGCACTTGCCTGCTAATGGAACACGCCTGTACTTCGCATTGCACTTTATGCACCTTACCTGCTGGGTAGAAAATTTCCTGAGGTTGCCTTTGGTGTCCTTTATAAAGTGCTTGTTTATCACAAACTTGGCGACCTCGTTCTCATCCACCGCATCGATCTGCTCTGCCAGCTTCATCTGACCTTCGAGCTTCTCTGCCATAGAAGGCAGTACCTTGTATGCTGAATAGTTCACACCAAGGTTGAAGTTGTCTGTGTCATGCGTGAAACCCATCTTCTCATACTGCCGCTCTGTGCCCAGAAGATTCTTGATCTGCTCTATCTTTATATCCCATGGATTCTTGTATTCCATGGCTGCACGATAAAGCTCCAGAGGATACTGCCATGCGACATCCAGGCCGTGCACCTGATCATCGACCTCTGCCGGGATCAACTTGGACGAAAGAACAAGAGGTGCGTCCATTGTCCTTGCGCCCCTGGATTCAGGAAGATATTTTCTTGAAAAATTCAGGAGCCCGTCAAGAGCGAGCATCACACAAGACTCATCTCCGTCGCAGTCTCTTCTCATCGCCGCGTGCATCATCGGATGACATAACATCCCCTGGGTCTTTGAAAAGCCGATTATCCTGCAGACCATTCCTGCTGACGTGTGAGGCGCAAGACCTATGCCGAGATGGCCTATGAGATCTTCAGGAGTCTTGACATTATAATAAGGCTGCAGACCATAGAGGTTCACAAGAATGTCGTCCACGAATCTCGCCACCCTCACAAGGACCTTGTCAGACTGCTCATCCGGACTTTCATCACATGCAGGAAGAACGACATCATGCGGCTTTAGCTCAAAAATCTGGGTCTGGTCTGTTATGGGCTGACCAGATATGTCCTTATGATAGCCAAGCTTCTTAAGCTTCTCTATAGATGCCCCTATCTCAATCGGCTTGAAATGAGTTATCGGAAGCTCAGTCATGTCAAACCTGGTGGTCCCATCCTTGTTTACATATATATCATGCTTGGACCTGAAGATGCCTTTTACAATATGCTCTGGAATATGATCCCTGTTGCTTGTGCCCCGCACGCCTTTTATGAGATCAGGGTATGAGTTTGAACCGAAAATCCTGAGGGCATTTGAAAATATCCTGACTATGTCTATCTTCTGAGTGGAATATGGCTGGGTAGGACCGTGCTCCTTGCATTCCTTGTCCTCTGTCTCTTTTTGGCATTGCCTGCAGAAATACAACCTTTTTGTCACCTTTTGGCATTTGTCACAGACCCTGTTGGCTGTGTTCAATCCGCAGCTTTCACACCTGAATATGGCGAAGTCTGCTTCTACATAACCTGTCTCGATGGCCGACTGAAAGCTTCTTAGCCTTCCACCCTGTTCACCTACAGGGAAAAGAACATGAGGACTGCCAGTCATGCAGCGCATCTTTGCCTTCTCCGGCCTGCCCATCCTGGCACCTACAAATGTTCCACAAGTATCGTAAATCTTGATATCAGAGATAGAACAGAGGTTCTCCAATACCTGCTTATCATCATCAATCCTGCCAAGAGCTTCTTCGCAGTCTTCTTTTTTTTGTATCCCCAATGTCGCTAACAATGCCTGGGAATGGTATCTGGTTATCAGGATATATTCGTTGTGCACAAGCATGTGAGGTATGCAGATTCTCTCCAAAACTTCTTTTAAATCTGCTTTGTTCCTCATCACGAGCTTTTCCAGCTCTTTTCTCTCGTTGTAATAAGTCTTCGCTCCTGCAATATTTCGGATCATGGTCCTTAGGTCATCGTTTTTTATGAGCTTCCAAAAATACGTATAGTAAGGATGGAGAGGAACATTCATGCTCGTCGAAATCCTCTTTGCTGCACGAAAGGATATCTTGGTGTGGAAGGGGTCCTTGAAAAGAAGATCTATGTATTCCGGCTTGATCTCTGTGATGTTTGCAATCTTCTCAAAGTCAATGGTTCCGAACATCTCAACAGATGCCTGCTCTATCTCTCGCAGATACCAGTCTTCATTGAATCCAAGAGGGACCAACATATGCCCGTTCTCAGAGAAATCACCGTAGTTGAACATCATGTCTCCTAAAAATAGTATCCTCTTCACCTTTTTTTGGCATTCCTTGGCCTGAGCAACAGTTCTTACGCGGACCACCGAGCCGTCTTCCAAGAGGACTGTCGGACCCTCAATTATGTCACATGGAGTTATAGATGCTGCCTTTCCTGGTCTTTCGACCTTGAGCTGAGTGCCTGTGGCTATGTATTTTCTGAGAAAGATCTGTGTTATCGGGTTCATTGCTGCAGAAGAAAAACCACTCACTCTTGTCCTGCCCATCCTGAGCCTAAAACCCCTCTCTGCCATAGGAAAGGACAAGACAGGCCTTCCTGCCACAAGATCCTTTATGTAAGTGTAATTTGGTGTCAGTTTCTCCTTTTTCTTGCCAGAATCTGATCCGCCACCCTTCTCTTTTGCCTTTATCTTCTTCTGAAGAGCAAGGAACTCTCCCAGGAAATCCCATTCCAATGAGAAATCCTTACCCCATTTCTCAATCCTTTTCCATAGTTTAGGTGATTTTTGGGCAACCCCTTCTGCCATGACAAGACATATCCCTCCCCTTATCTTATTGCTCTCGATCCTTGGAAGGTCCTTGTAGTTGGATACATCAAATTTCTCTGTCGGATCCCCGTTGATCTCAACAGGCAGATGCCGGGCAAGAAAATCTATCTCTTCGTCTGATGGCTTGTACTGGAGGTTAGTCACACGCTCATGATAGTCATTTATCTCTGACTTGTATCGTCCGACCTCTTTTTCGTCAGGATCATAGGGCGCATAACCCATCTTAACACGGACGTAATCTGTCAGAATAACTGAAAATGCAGCAGCTGTTCCTCCAGCCCCCCTAATCGGACCTGCATAACAAGGGGAGAGATATTCCTTTCCATCCCGACGCTTCTTTATCTGGACACCGATAAAGCCTTCTAGAGGTGCAGCTACTATCCCGCAGGTGTGATATGCAAATCCGGTCCTGATGCCTACCTCTATTGCCTCATGCTTATCAGAAAATTTGCAGAACCTCTCCTTTGCCACCTCTTCAGCGATCTTCAGAGCTACACGCCAATCCATGGGAGAATATTTCTTCTCAAGCTCCAATATCCTCTTGGCTATGTTGGTCTCTGCAATCGCCGGCGCAACAGAACTGATCAAACCCACAACCCTCTCTGCCATGTTCTTGGCAAGCTTCATCTCAACGAAATCCTCTGGGTCAAGCCTTTTCTTCTTGGCTTCAGTGGCAATATTGTAGCAGTCCAAAAGAGCAGATTCTATCTCATCAAAATAACTCTGCATCTCCGGGCTTGCGTCTGTCTGTGTCATCTTAAAACCTCAATATCTTTACCTCTCTTGTCCTGAGGTTTACGATCGGAACCCTCGAAGGCTCAGGATGGTGCCCCACCTTCTCCTGGAAGCTTGTCATCTTCTGCCAGCAAGAGCCACAAATCAAGGTTATGTTCTTATAGCTTGCGACCGATGTCTTGTGGATGTGCCCTGTTGCGAAGAAATCCGGAATCCTTGAGATGAACAAAGGGTCCTCTTCCATGGAAGGCACATACAATGTCGAGGTATGCGTGGGAGCAAGATGCCTTCTTTGAAGAAGGAATTTCATAACAAGATCTGCACGGTCATAGCCGCCCTTGTTGCGCAGCTCGTCTACGTTTGCAACAAAATGATCAAAACTGTAACCATGATACATCAAGACATCAAAGCCAGGAAAACCGGATTTTTTATGGATGTTTATTATTGCAGGGTTACTGACCATTGTCACGTTGGGCAGATCATAGAAAGGCGCGGCATATTCTCTTGAAATCGGTGTCTGGGGCTCTGCTATCCTGCCAGAATCGTGGTTTCCAGGGCATATTATGATCTTCTTGTCCTTTGGTATCCTCTTTATCAATTCAGCACACTGAGAATACTGATCATATATATTATGCACCAAAAGCTCTTCATCCTGATTGGGATATACACTTATACCCTCAACAAGGTCGCCTGCAATGAAGATGTATTTGACCTTCTCTGCAATCTGCTTCTGCTTCTCGCTTCCCTCTGAGCCGGAAATCCACCTTAAAAACTTCTCAAAATCCTCTGCCAAAAAATCAGTGGAACCGTAATGAATATCAGACAGAAATATTGCATAAACATCATCAGGGCATTTCTTGAGCTCTTTTCCTAAAGGGACATCCGGCAGCAGGATGCTGTTTACAAACAAGACCTTGTTTCCGTTTGTGCCGACGACACCCACAACCTCATCTAGGACCATGTTCTTGGCTATGTCGATGAGATCTGATTTGCTCTGACTGACTATCGCTTTTATCTCACCTGTCGGATCTTCCAGGGTTATCATGTAGTTTCCCTTGCTGGTCACAGAGATATCCGAGACCATGCCTATTATCGATACAGTCTCCCTGTCCTTCTTGTTGAGCACTCTTGCTATGGAAGTTATCCCAGAGAGCTCTGTCCTCATCCTGAGTATCCCTTCAATAGACTTGTACTTGATATTGAGATGCTTCACAAAATGACTGAGCTTTACATTTTCCGGCTGGATATTGTAAGACTTCAAGATCTCCAGTGGATTTGCATCCTCTGACTGTACTTCATTTTCAGACTGGACCGAAGATTCTGCTACTGCCCCCATCTGGCCGGTCATCTGCTGAGCAGCTGCCCCTCCGTCTCCATTAGTCACCTCGATGAACCGGTCATAGACATTCGACTTGTTCCTTTCCTTGAGCGTCTTGAAGCGGTCGATCTCAAAAAAATTTATGTCACGGACCTTCTTGTTTATCAGGTCAAGATAATCCTTGTTCAGATATACCAGACTTTCCATGTCAACATTCTTCATAAGAAGCTCATAGAAGGATTCGAAATCAAAACCATCATCAATCGCATCTATAAAATCCTCACTGACCAAGATGCCTTTTTTGAGGAATTTTCCAATTATCAGCCCTTTGTTCTTTGATTCTGCAGTTATCATCTTAAGTCCAGATTCTGTTCCAGTATCCTTGTCACATTTTTCTGAATGTTCTGGGGAACAGCGACAATTATCTCCCTTGTCCTGCCAAACCTTCCCTTGGATATTACCTTGGCATTAATTATTCCGAGCATGTCCAGCTCTCCTATTATATCAGAAAGCCTTCTTTGGGTCAGAGGACGAAGACCTGATTTTGAACATATCTCCTTATATAATGTATAAACATCTCCTGTATAGAGGGCTGTCTTGGTCTTTTGAGCAAGAAGGAAAATCGAATACAGAGCTGCCTGCTGCTGCTTTGGCTGGGTAGTCACTATATCTATTACCCTATCCCTCTCAATCTTCTGCTCTGCCTGATCAAGATGATCTATCTTGACTTTCTCTGAGGAACTTCTCTCTGCAATCTCTGCAGCTACCCGAAGAAGTTCAAGAGCCCTTCGTGCGTCTCCATGCTCCCTTGCAGCATATGCTGCACATTTCTCAACCAGGCCCTGCTCTAAAACACCTTCCTTGAAGGCCCTCTTTACCCTGTTATTCAGTATATTCTTAAGCTGGATCGCGTTGTAAGGCGGAAAGACTATCTCTTCCTCTGACAATGAAGACCTGACTCTCGGATCTATGTTGTCGATGAACATCAGATCATTTGATATCCCTATCAAAGCTATCTGAACATCAGCGAGCTGCTCGTTCAACCTGGTCAGATTGTAGATCACGCCGTCCCCCGCCTTTTTGACAAGCTGATCTATCTCATCCAAAACAAGGATCAATATCATCTTCTCTGTCTCAATCTTCTTTATGAGGACATTGTATATGTCTTCTGTCGGAAGCCCTGTAGACGGAACACTGACACCGAATTCATTCAATACAGAAGTTATCAACCTGTATTCTGTGTCAGCCACCCTCCTCATCTTGCAATTGACGTATATTACCTTTATCGGGATGCCTTTTGGTTTTGCAACCTCCAGAATCTGGTTTGTCGTGTATATCGCAGACAGCGTCTTTCCTGTTCCAGTCTTTCCGTATATGAAAATATTCGAAGGCCTCTCTAGACGAAGACATGGCGCAAGAATGTTTGCAACCAGACCTATCTCTTTGTCGCGGTGAGGTATCACATCAGGAGTATAATTAGACTGGATCACCTTCTTTTCCCTGAACAACGATTCCTTTTGCAGAAAACTCTCAAAAAAATTCGTCAAACCCCTCTGCACCATGAAATTTCCAGAAGAAATGAAGGTTTATAAATTTTATTGATTTTGGTAATGTGAGACCCCTTTGTTTCCTATGGAAATGTGTTTTTGGGTTTGGGAGGTTTTCTTCGGTCTGAATGAAGATGGATTTATTATTGGAAGATTTCGTGTTTAGTTCTGGTTATATCGGTATTTTTCTGATCAAATCTTATATAATATATATAACAAGATCTTATCTTTAGTATTTTAATTTATCTACATCGAAAAAATAATGTGTTTTAATTGAATTATCATTGATCGTGTTATTATAATATCTTAAAAAATAAATATTTTCAAGTTTGATCGGTTGTTGGTTATTGTATTTGTTTTTGTAAGTTATCATAAGCAGAAAAAGAATCTAGACTCCTAAATATCAGGAATGTTATGGGATGGTTTTTTCGTCTATTTTTTCGGTTTTTTCCTGTTTTTTATCCAGATTTGTTATTATTGATATAATTATAATTTTTTTTATTCTACCTTTATTTTTTGAGATATTTTATTTATTTATTTATTTATTTTCTATATAGTAAATAATATAATATAATATAATATAAAGAAATATGTAGTAATTAAATAATATTATTATTTTAATATTTTTAAAAATCGTTCTTTATAATATAACTTTTTAAATATATATTTTATATCATATATTAATTTTAAGTAAGTAATTCCTAATCAAGATTATAATCCTGAAAATTTTTTATTTTTTTTAATAACTTGTGAAGACATTCAATCCATATAAAAAAAATCCTTGATATCTTTTCCAAATGAAATTTGTTTCCATAGGAAACGTAGGTGTCAGACATATGATAATCTGATGAATCTTTTCTTTGTTCTGCTATTTAACGTGTTCTTTTTTTCAAAAGTTTTTTCTGTCTTATCTTTAGAAAAATATATATATGAGTATGCCACCTAGTATTACAACAATTTCAGAATCAATGACTGTTGCCTTTTAATCCGTTGTCTGTTGAACACGTTGTCAGACAAAATAGAACCTCGATAGAGGAAGCGGATAAAAGGCCGGAATCTACGATTCAATTCCACAAACTCGAGATATTCGAGCATATGTTATTTAAAAAAGGAGGGTTTAAACGATGGCTGTTGAAACTATTGCTGAATCAGGTAATATGCAAATCTTAATTCTTTCAATCATTGTCGGTGTTCTTGCTGCGATCGTGTATAGTCTTAGGATTCTTGTGATTCTGGAAAGAAGAATAGCAAGGATGGATGGAAACATCGCTAGGATTACACAAAAGATAGCTGAAGAAGAAGTAAGGATCGAAAAAGAAGAACAAAGGATTGACAAAGAAGAAGCACAGATTCTTGCAGAACAAAAGAGAATCGAGCAAAAACTCGGAAAAAAACCTAAAGCAAAGAAGAAGAAGAAAAAATAATTTTTCTATTTTTTTATTTCTCTTAGTCCAAAAACAAAATGGAATTTTCAGCAGTACTCGATAAAATACGAAATCTTGAGATACAAGGAGCAGAGAACATAGCGATCAGCAGTGTTGATGCATTATATAATATTATACATAAATCTTCTAAACTTCATGCCAAAGGCCTTTTTTCTGAGATCAATAAAGCAGCTGACCAGCTAATCAAAACAAGACCGACTGAACCTCTTATGAAAAATTCAATGAGATATATACTGAGCGATCTTCCGAAAAAAGATATCGTGGACCTTGTGATGGTACTAGACCAGAGGATAAAATCAGTAAAGAACCATTTTTTAGAAACGTCTGATAAGATTTCGATGTACGGCTCAAGGAAAATAAAAAAAGGATTTGTGGTTTTTACGCATTGCCATTCTTCGACAGTTGTTGACCTCCTTAAATTCGCGCATCACAGAAGAGTGGATTTCGAGGTACATAACACAGAGACCAGGCCGCTTTTTCAGGGCAGAAAAACTGCAAAAGAATTGTCTGACTTCGGCATAAAGGTGAAGCATTACGTCGACAGTGCAGCCAGGATCGCGCTCAAGAAAGCAGATATATGCCTTTTTGGAGCTGATGCAATCACAAGCGAAGGCAATATCATCAATAAGATCGGAACTGAGCTGTTTATTGAAATTGCAGATAAATATGAGATTCCTATTTACATTTGCGCAGATTCGTGGAAATTCGATCCAGGGACTGTTTTTGGAGAGGATACACCAATAGAGAACAGAAATCGGGATGAGGTCTGGCCCAAAGGGCCTAAGAGAGTAAAAATCATGAATCCTGCTTTTGAGCTTATGCTTCCTGAAATGGTCTCAGGCATAATTTCTGAACTCGGCATCTTTCATCCCGATGTTTTCGTAGAAGAAGTCAAGCGAAGATATCCGTGGATCTATAGAAGCGAAATATGATCCAGACCTAATTCCCAATCAGAGCAGTCGTCTAGAAATTACCTATAAGTTCTTCAAAAAGCATGCCCCTGAGCCTTACGTCCTCAAGACTTGCAGAGAAACTGCCCTGTGTCTCTGACATATCATAGATGCTTATGAAAAACCATTCTTCTCTTCCAAATCTTACGCCTATCCATGGCTCTGCACCAAATGTCTCTGAGAATACCCTCAAATCTTCAATCTCTTTTTTTGGAATATAGATAGAGCTTCTTTTTGCTATCTTGCATTCTACTGCAAGCTTTCTTTGTTTGTTTCCTGCAAGGATATCCGGACATGGGTATCTTATAGACCCTGACCCTGCTACCCTGATCGCTGCCCACCTGTTTTTCCAGAAAAGATGGACAACCTCTCTTTCAGCAGCAATACCTCTTGATTTCTGACTCATGATCCTTATGATATTATATCCTTATATAAATCCTTTGCGTAGCCAGATGTACTTTTTACACAGAGCCGCTGAGCTTGGTCTTATTTGGTTAAAATCTTTCTGTGGGGACTTTTTAATCCGATAATACCTGAAAATATCCTGTTTGAGATTTAAAGGACTTTTTGGCCCCCTGAGCTTGTTTGGAGATAGATAATCATCTATAAATATAAATAACAACTTTTACGAAATCTTTAAATAAATCTTAACCTTTTCTGTGCCTAAAAAGATTAAAACAGGTGATATACATGTCAAACAGACTAATCCCACTAGCTGCAATGGAGAAGATACTTAAGAACGCAGGAGCTGAGCGTGTGTCAGATAAGGCAAAGGCTGCTCTGAAAACCGTAATGGAAGATATCGCAGAAGAGATCGCGACAACATCTGTGAAGCTTGCACATCATGCAGGAAGAAAAACAGTGAAGGCTGGTGACATCAAGCTCGCATCGAAATAATTATATATGATTAGTGCCAATAATCTGATCATCAATCAAAAAAGAGGCGTATAAAATGAATAAAAAAGGCGGAATGCAACTTTCCATCAACATGATCATCGTGATAATCATCGCTTTTGTTTTTTTAGGGGTGGCGATATATTTTATTCAGGACATGTTTCCTGAAAAACCAGATATCCCCACAAGCTGTGATATATACCCACCTAATGCAGATGATCCGATATGCGTCAAGAGCGAAATCGATCTTAAGCGGGGCAAATCAAAGACCATCGGATTCTCATTCTATAATGACGAGGATGATGAGGTCGGGGCGACAGCTGTTCCGACAGTGACCTGTAACCCTTCTCTTGACCTTATTGTTACAGTGAACCCACAGGCTGTGCCTATCAATGAACACAAGGATTTTCTGATGAATGTCGAAGTAGATGAAGATGTGGAACGCCAGAACTATCAGTGCACACTTCAGATGAGCGAGGCAACAAAGCCCATAACTATCGAAGTGACATGATTTTTTTCTTTTTTCAAATCTTTATCTTCAGGAAGTCATGTGCCAGGACACTGTCAGGAAATATGTCTTTTGCATTGTCCTCAAGTTCCTTTGTGTCCTTGTACCTCTGCGATATATGAGTCAGATATAGTGTGCCTACGTTCATCTTGGATGCTACCATCGCTGCCTGGGCAGATGTCATGTGCTTGTATTCATGTGCCTTGTCCTCGTCCTTTGCAGCATAGGTTGATTCGCATATGAATACATCCTTGTCCTTTGCGATGTCGTATACTGAGTCACAGAGCCTTGTGTCTCCGGTTATCCCAATCTTCTTGCCCTCTACAGTATATGTCACTTCATCAGCAGTTATCTTCTTTCCCCTGAATTTAATATCCATTCCCTGC
Organism: uncultured Methanosarcinales archaeon; assembly: GCA_964390375.1. Lineage (GTDB taxonomy): Archaea > Nanobdellota > Nanobdellia > Woesearchaeales > DSVV01 > CAYMIF01. Next base: position 20,739 of record CAYMIF010000007.1, on the reverse strand, counting down.
TGAAGCTTTCCCATTATAGGTCCTGGAGACAGACCAAGTTTTTTTGCCCTGGCCATGTTTATCCTTCTTCGGTCCTTTTCGATTATCTCATAACCCAGACAAGGAACCTTGTGGTCCATGTCATGCGCAACTATCTTCAGCTTGCCTGTATCCATTGCAAGACCGGGCTTTAGCTCCTCTATCTCAATATCAATCGGGTTGAAGAACGGAAAAGCCTTGTTCATGTGTTCAAACATCTTTCTTGTGCCTTTCGGGCCGTGTACCCTAAGTGTATCATTGTATTCTGACATCGCCAAGGTCTGGATGAGGCCTGGAAGGCCCAGTACATGGTCTCCCTCAAGATGGGAGAGGAAGATGTGCTTTATTGTGGTCGGCCTGATCTCTGCCCCGCGCAGCTGGCGCTGAGTGCCTTCTCCACAATCAAAAAGCATCCCGATGTTCTCGAAACTTATGTAGATTCCTGAGTGGTTCCTGTCCTTTGTCGGAACCATCGCAGTGGTCCCTAAAAATATTATCCTGAACATATCAAGGAAAAAGTCAGGGAGTATTAATAAAATTTACTAATGTAAATATTCTCTCTTACGGTACAGACGGCTAGGATTTCATATCGGCCCTGAAACACAAAATATTTAAAAAGACCTTTATGCCATTGACAGTCATGGCTGAAAAAGTAAAAGCGCATTTCCTCAAGGAAAGGATAATCACTGAAGACTCGGATGAAGCAAGAGAGCTGAACGCACGAAGCTGTTTTGGGTCAATCCAGGCAGGCAAGGTGCATCTTGGACTGTTGGAGGCCCTTTATCTTCATGATAAAGAGAAGATCGAGATAGTCGACGGAAGAGGAAAGGCCATGAACAGCATGAAAATCAGGAAGAAGGCAGAAAGGCTGGAGGCTAATTTCTGGACGAGATACGTGGTCTTTCGCAATCTTCGCAACAGAGGCTATATCGTGAAGACCGCCCTTAAGTTCGGCGCAGACTTCAGGGTGTATGACAGGGGGATTAAGCCAGGAGAAGACCATGCCAAATGGGTGGTCTTCGCTGTGCATGAAGGAGACAGCCTTACATGGAATGAATTCTCTGCCAAGAACAGGGTCGCTCATTCTACAAAGAAGAGACTTCTTTTAGGGGTTGTCGATGATGAAGAAGACGTGAGCTTCTGGGAAGCGAGATGGATCCGTCCGTGAACTCTAAAGCGATTTTTCGCAAAGTTATATAAACCTTCAAGGATTTTAGAAACATGATGATCGATCTGTCTAAAGTCCTTGATATCGTCAAGCAGAGCGGACCTGTACTTCCTGTCGATATAGCGAGTAAAATAGGCCAAAATACCATTATCACGGGAGCAATCCTGTCCGATCTTGTGAAGTCCAAAAAGGTGCTGGTGTCACATACGAAAGTGGGAGGAAGCCCTGTCTATTATCTGCCTGAGCAAAGACACAGGCTGCAAGACCTATATAAGTACCTGAACGAAAAAGACCAGAGGGCTTTTGATTACCTCAAAAGAGAAGGGCTTCTTCAGGACAGCAGACTTGAACCGCTGCAGAGAGTGTGCCTTCGCAATATAAGGGATTTTGCCAAACCTCTTGAGGTCTCTGTCAGAGGCGAAAAGATTCTTTTCTGGAAATGGTACCTGCTGTCAAATGAGGATGCGCAGAAGAAACTCCATGAGATATTCAAACCAAAAAAAGAAGGGATGTCAAATGCAGACGAGCCAAAGAAAGAGCATGAAAAACAAGTAGAGGAAAAACAGACAGTAAAAGCTGAACCGAAGAGCGATGGCAAAGAGAAGGAAACCCAAAAAGAAGAACCCAAGTTCCAGGTACAAAAGAAGCTCTCGGATGATAAAAGCGAGAAAGCAGCTGATGAAAAACAGGAAGAAAAACCAGTCTCAGACATATCTGACAGCCTTCATCAGACGACAGCTAAATTTTTCCAGTCAAAGCAGATCGATATAGAACAGATCGAGATAATCAAGAAGAATTCTGAGATAGATTATGTCGTCTTAGTTCCTTCGAATATCGGAAAAATAGAATTCTATGTAAAAGCCAAGAAGAAAAAGAAAGTGAATGAGAAGGACCTTGCATTTACTGCGACACAAGGCCAACTGAAGAAACTTCCGGTGCTTTTCCTGATCACCGGCGAACTGACGAAAAAAGCTAAAGAGATGCATAAGGAAAGCTTCTCTTTCATAGTGATAAATCAAATATGAGAAAATGTTTCAAACCAAAAAGTATTTTAATAAGATAGTATTAACATTTTCCCATATATAAAGGCATAAAGTGGTCAAATGAGCGACAAACAAAAAAAAAAGAAGCATTCTTCAAAGGAAGATAAAAATGCGCAAGAAAAGGCGGCTTCCGACGAAGAGATGAGAGAAGAGATAAAAAAAGAACTTCGTGAGGAACTTAAGCTCGATATCAAGGATAAGGTAATAACCGATGACCTTATAAAAGAGAAAGAAAAAATCCTCAAGAAAAAGAAGATGCCTAAGAAACCGAGCAAAAAACTGATAATCACTTTCATCGTGATTGTCGCCTGTCTTCTCTTAGCAGCAGCATACCTGTTAATCTCGCCAATAGTTCAAGATGCTATATCTTCACCTGAATCGGTTCCTGATGAAAGTCCGAGCCCTGATCTTGAGACCTGTGAGGACGGGATACTGAACCAGGACGAGATTGGTGTCGACTGCGGCGGATCATGCCCTCCATGTGAGACATGTTCAGATGGCAAGAAGAACCAGGATGAAACAGATATTGATTGCGGGGGAAGCTCCTGCGGTAAGTGCAATAACGGCAGATCGTGCTCGGATGATTCTGATTGTGTTTCAAACAACTGTATATCAAATATGTGCGAGGCAGCCTCATGCGATGACAACAAGAAGAACCAGGGCGAGACCGGCGTGGACTGCGGTGGTCCATGTACGCCTTGCGTTTCTTGCTCAAATGGAATAATGGACGGAAACGAGGAAGGAATCGACTGTGGAGGAAGCTGTCCGGATTGCACTTCTTTTGATATCTATCCAGAGGACCAGGAATGGCTGTCTGAGAATTTCAAGAAAGGGTCATCATCTCTTCTCAGACGAAACGCAGTTCCCAATGGCCTGAACGTAGGAGACAGCTATATATTTGCGGTAGCAATCTCCAATATCTACCAACAGGAGAGGGATATGAGAGTTACAATAGATTTTTCCCATGCCAGGGATTATAAAAATAATCCTATCAACCTGGATGAGGATGAAATACTTGACTGGCTCTATTTTACTGAGATTGTTGAAGAAGATGTAGAGCAGTATGACGTGAGATATGTTGCCATACCTGTCAAGGTCGAGGAAATGATCGGGGATATGGAGACCATCCCTGGATATTATACATTCGATGTCTCTGTACAGGAAGGCAATTATGCAAACCGCTATGATGATCTATCTAATTATGAGATAAATTTAAGAGTACTAGAGGAATAAAAGACAAAATTTTTATTCTTTGTGTAATTTTAGTTTTTCTATGGGTATCCAATTCAAAGATCTTATGTCATCTGAAGAAATCTCCCTTCGAGATCTTGCAGGCAAGGTTCTTGTGGTCGATTCTTTCAATGTGCTTTATCAGTTCCTGACAACCATACGCCAGGCCGACGGCACACCGCTTATGGACAAAGACGGAAATATCACAAGCCATCTCGCGGGCCTTTTCTACAGGACGTCTGCGCTGCTGAAAGCAAACCTAAGACTGGTGTTTGTGTTCGATGGAGAGCCGCCGAAGCTCAAGAAAGAAGAAAGAGAGAAGAGAAACAGGCTCAAGTCTGAGGCACACGAGAAATACAAGGTGGCAAAAGAGAGGAAAGATTTTACAGAGATGAAGAAATATGCTTCGCGGACAGTCAAGATCACAAAGGAGATAATAGACGAAGCAAAAGAACTTCTATTGGCTTTTGGACTTCCTGTCATACAGGCACCAAGCGAAGGCGAAGCCCAGGCTGCCTATCTTGTAAACAAAGGTGATGCCTATGCTACTGTATCACAGGATTATGATACGCTTCTTTATTCTTCTCCCAGGCTTATCAAGAATCTCACTATATCCCGAAGAAAAAAAAGACAGGGCACCTTATCATACCAGTCCAATAATCCTGAACTAATCGACCTGAAAAAAAATCTTGACATTCTTGGTATAGATGTCGAACAGCTGACTGTACTTGCATTGCTTATCGGAACAGACTATAATAACGGAGGCATCAAAGGAATCGGACCCAAGCATGGACTGAAACTTGTAAAAAAACACGGCCATGATTTTGATTCGATTTTTTCAGAAGCCAAGTGGGACGATTTTTTTGATTTTCCATGGAAAAAGGTGTATGAAACATTCAGGAATATGCCTGTACTGAAGGATTATGTCCTTTCATGGAGCCAGCCTGACAAAGATAAAATAATCGAGATACTTTGCAGAAGGCACGGGTTCAACGAAGAACGCATAAAAAATTCGCTTACTGAACTGGAAGAGGCATCTAATATCGGCAAGCAGAAATCGTTGTTCGATTTCTAGGAGAATTCTTCGAATCTCTCAAAGCATCTCTGCCTCAGAACATCGCTGCTTATAACTTCGCAGACAGTTTCATTGTTTTTCCTGAAATAATCATTACCTAGACATTCTTTCAGATATTCATATGATCCAATCTCGAAGCAGAGCCATGGACTATTTAATCTTGTCCTGCTTATGCATCTGTCAAAAAAAGCTCCGCTTCCGATCATCCTGCATATAGATACATTGCCTTTGTCAATCGCCACTTTCTCAAGGCATTCGTTCCTGATACTATCTGTCTTAAGCTCATTGCATTTATTCTCGTCTCTTTGCTTCTGGGCAAATGAACCCAGACACCCTTCCTTTTTCAACAGCTCAGATATCATCCTACAGATGTGCTCATCCTCTGCCTGGACAGATATTACAAGGTAACACGAATCCTTTATCTTCCTGTCCTTTATCAGAGAACAAAAGGAAGGATCGAGAACCTCTTTGGCATAATCAGAGATGCATGCATCCTTTTCCTGGATCAGATCCCTGCATTGCTGCGGAACCGTGTCTTCTAATGGATGCTGGGCATCGTTATTGCCGGAACAGCTGCATCCTGCAAGGAATATGCTTATGCTTAATACAATAAGCTGACAAGATTTTTCCATGAATAGCTTGTTGATTATGCCATATTTAATACTTTTCATAATGTGGCGGCATTGAAAACATCCTCGCTGCAGGATCTGATAGTGCCCGGCAGCTCCTTCATCCGATTTTCCCTTGCCTTTGAGAATAGATAGGAATCGGTACCTGGCAAGAACTAAAGTCCACATCAGCCTCAGTCGCATTAATCAGGCCCTGGCACTATCAAATCCAATGAATTGGATGTTTTCAATGCGGCCCATAATGTATTTTCAAAAAATAAAAACATTTAAATGAGATATGCCTACCCAATATTCAATATTTTGGGGGTGAGATCGGATGTCGGGAATCTTAATAACATTGCTGGTGTTTGTCGTCATATTCTTTCTATCGATGCTAAAAGTGGTCTATCAATATGAACGGGGGGTGAGGCTGTTTCTGGGCAGGTTTTCCGGAACCATGAACCCTGGTCTTCGGATAATTATTCCTGGTTTTCATAAATGGCACAGGGTCGACATGCGCACAAGAGTCATCGATGTGCCTGATCAGGACTGCATCACAAAGGATAATGTCTCTTTGAACGTGAATGCAGTCATCTATTATCGTGTCATAGAGTCCATGAAAGCGATAATCGAGGTAGAGCATTACAGCTATGCGATAAGCCAGCTTGCACAGACAACAATGCGGGATGTTGTGGGCGAGGTAGACCTTGACCAGCTGCTCTCTAAGCGCGACGAGCTCTCAAACAGGATCCAGGCACTTGTCGACAAAGCAACAGATCCCTGGGGCATCAAGATAGAAAGCGTGGACCTTAAGCATATAGAGCTTCCTGAAAACCTCAAAAGGACCATGGCAAAGGAGGCTGAGGCAGAGAGGGAGAAAAGGGCAGTGATACTGAAGGCAGACGGCGAGGTGAAAGCATCACTTAATATGTCCAAGGCTGCGACAATATTGTCAAAATCAGACGGAGCGCTTCATCTGAGGACACTGCAGACATTAAATGACATAAGCTCAGATCAGACCAACCATATCGTTTTCTTCGCTCCTCTCGATATAATGAACTCAATCGAAGGCAAACCAGGGAGGTGGATCAAATGAACCCTCTTTTAGCGATATTCGGAATCGGTGTTGTTCTGGTTCTCCTGACGATTGTATTTTTTATCATCATGATCGCTGGAATCAAGGTCGTGAACCAATATGAGAAAGGCGTAAAATTCACTTTCGGCATCTTCTCTAAGATAATGGAGCCAGGTCTTCGTTTCGTCTTTCCGGTCATCCAATCATGGAGAAGGGTTGATGTGAGAACCACGGTCATCGATGTGCCTGACCAGGACTGCATCACAAAGGACAATGTCTCGGTTAATGTCAATGCTGTGTTGTACTTCAAGGTAATGGATTCCCAAAAAGCTGTCCTTGAGGTAGAGCATTACAGGTATGCGATAAGCCAGCTATCGCAGACAACCATGAGAGATGTTGTCGGTGAAGGCACGCTGGATGAGCTGCTCTCGAAAAGAGATATTTTCTCCAAAAGGATCCAGGCGCTGGTCGATAAAGCCACTGACCCATGGGGAATCAGGATCACTGCGGTAGACCTCAAGCACATAGAGCTTCCTGAACAGATGAAGCGCGTCATGGCGAAGCAGGCTGAGGCAGAAAGGGAGAGAAGGGCAGTTATCATAAAAGCAGAAGGTGAGATCACTGCAGCCGCGAACATGACAAAAGCAGCAAATCAACTTGCACAGACTCCCGGAGCTTTGCATCTGAGAACCCTGCACAGCATAAATGATCTTAGCTCAGACCAGAGCCATACGACTGTCTATGCTGTCCCGACAGAGATATTGAGGATGCTTGGACGTATGGGGCATAAGAGCTCCCATGTGAGCCATAAATAGTTTTTTATTATTTTTTACTATATCTTCCCATAAAAGTAGGCTAAACAGTAAGCTTTTTAAATAGATGCTAATTCTAGGGCTTATAAAACGATTGATTTTTGATAAAAAATGCCACGACCAAGCAGAAAGTCAAAGACACTAAGAAAAGTAAAGGTCAGAACTCCAGGCAAGAAGACCGTAACACATTACAAGAAGCGACAGCCAGGAAAAGCGACATGTACCATGTGCGGAGATGTCCTGAAGGGTGTTGCCAATGAAAGACCTTTCAGGATGAAGAATATCCCGAAAACCAAGAAAAGGCCTGAAAGGCCATATGGAGGAGTTCTATGCTCCAGATGCACAAGAAAGACCATCGTGGCAAAAACCAGAGAGTAATCTCTTGGTCCTGAAAAAGGCGACTGCAGGACCAGTAAGAATCAAGAGAAAGCAAGGTGATTAAATATGATTGAAGTAGGAAGATTATGTGTGAAGACCGCTGGCCGTGATGCTGGCAATTATTGTATGATTATTGAAATTCTTGACAAAACATATGTTATGATAGATGGAGCTACCAGAAGGAAGAAATGCAATATCGCTCATCTCGACCTTCTTGACAAGATCGCTGATATCAAAGAAAAAGCAGATAACAAGACTGTTTGCGAAGCGATGAAAAAGCTCGGCATAGAAACTCCAGAGAGAAAAGAGACAAAGAGAAAGGAAGCAAAACCAAGGCCAAAGAGACAAAGGGCGAAGAAAGAGAAGAAACCAAAGGAGAAAAAGGGAAAACAAGAGAAGAAAAAAGAGAAGCCAAAGGAAGAGAAAGAGACGAATAGCGATCCAAAAAAAGTAAAAGGCCCACAAAAAGAAGAAAAATCAACAAAAGAAGAGAAACCAAAGGAAGAAAAGAAGGACATCAACGAAGAAAAAGGCAAAAAAGAAGATAAGAAAGAAGTGAAAAAGGATGCTTCCAAGAAAAAAGCCAAGAAGAAATCATCCCAAAAGAAATAAATAATTCTTTTTATTTCCTTTCCCTATCATGAGAGAAAAGGACCCTGACTGCAACAGAAAAATCGACTATGCACATGCTATCATGCATGATTTTAAATACCATTACAAAGACAGATGGGTTTCCACAAAAGAGCTTATGCAAAAAGACAGGCTTTGGCAGAAGACTTTCAATGACCTGATAAAGCAGGGTTTTATTGAAAGAAAGAAGACTGCTCAAGGCTATTCCTATCGCTGGAAGGCAGTCATGCCTTAGATTTTTTGAATATCTCAAACAAGTCGCTTATGTTGAGTTCGAATGCAGCGACCGGCATCTCAAGATCGAAATTCTCAAGCACCTTTGGGTGAATCTCCCCTATGTATGCCAGTTTCTTGCCAGATATCTTCAGCCTTCCGCATCTTCCTGGAACAAAAGATGAATGTTCGACCGGGTCTATCGAGTATCTGTCCACACCTATGGAGTTCAGAAGCAGGTCCAGGACCTGCCTGATCTTTGTATAATCTGCTTTCGGCTCGCATAGGACGACCGCGAGCCTGATATCTTCCTGTACTCCTGTGTCTGTCTTATCGCTTTTCTTGAATATGGTTCCCATCTCGAAAATCTTCTGCGGATATTCATGGTGCTTGTTGTCCTGCAGGATCTGCATCAGGCTTGGAATCATCCATGTCCTGAGGCTGTTGTATTCCAATGAAACAGAATTCGAAAGCTCTATCGTGTCAATCTCAGCGTCCATCTTCTTTGTCTGTATTTCTTTTGAGATTATGCTGTAGCTGTTTGTCTCAAGCAGACCCAGACCAACCAGGATATCCGCGACCTTCTTTTTGAATATCTCAACAGGCTTTTCCTGCCCGATTGTCGCGACATTAGGTATGGTCTCATCGAAGTTGTCATATCCATATGCTATCGCGATATCCTCAACCAAGTCTATCTGATGCAGGACGTCTGCCCTATATGCAGGAATGAGGGCCTTTCCTTTGGAATATCCATAGCCCATGCGCATCAGAAGCTCTTTTGCCTTCTTCTCTGTAAGCTCTAATCCGAGCTTTTTATTGACATAATCTACATCGAGCTTCATCTGTTTTGGGCTCAGGTCAGGAGACTGTGCCTTTTTTCCATTAAAATCAATCTCCATGGAATAGATCTTTCCGCCCATGTCTGCTAATGCTGTCACAATCATGTTTAAGCAGAGCGAGAGGACATTATAATCAAATCCAGAACACTCAATGAATACGTCTGTTGTGCTATTTGTTATCTTTCCGACGTCATGTGAGTTTATTATCGGCGGCATAGAGAGTATCCTGTTGTTTGCGTCAATGAATATGGGATATGTGTCCATACCTTCAAGAAGATGGCCGTATTCCCTGCCGGTCGGATGCTGCGACAATATCTGCCTGCCGTTTATCTTCCTTGGAAATTCAAGTGGCTGGAACTTTATCTTATCTGGAGGAAGCGCCTTGAATCTTATCGGTGTCTTTATCTTCTCGAACGGATATATCCCTATAGCTGTCTTTTTCCTGTTCCTGCCATAGCTGACATGAAGCTTTTCTTGAATCTGGATTATCTCTTTTATCTTTTCATCATCGAATTTCAGTCCCTTGACGATTGCGCATGCAGTATACGGGCGGACTTTTTTTACAGATTCCTCGACTATCACCTTGTCCTTTGACTTGTGAATCCTGTACTCCCTGAGGCCTTTTTTTGCCCCAATAAACGACGATAGCGCCCTGGAGAATCCCTGCTCAGACAACATGTCCGGCCTGTTCGGGAATATCTCTACGTTTATCTGCCCACCATCGACACTTTCCAGGTCTGTACCCAGATAGCTTATCCTGTCCCTAAGCTTTTCATCAGGCAGTTTCTTGCCTATCAGCTTTTCTACGACCTTCCTGTTGAGTGTGACTGTCGGCATTTTTATCTTTCTTTATTAATATCCTAGTTCTTCATCGATAATTATGACATGAATCCTGTCTGGATCGTTCTGGAATTCAATCACTGACAATATGTTGCATATCCTATCAGGGCTTCTGCAGTCTGTGCAGATCCCTGTCTCTGCGCAGGGTGTCTTCTTGCCCTGGCGTTTAGTGTTCGGCGGCGATGCCACATCTCCTATCCTTTTCCTTGCAGATTCAAGATCCGGAACAATCTTATTCTTTCCGATCGCGATTATCACCTTGTCTGGCCCGTAAGCAATGCCGTTGACCCTGTTGCCTCTTCCATCCATGTTGACGATCATCCCATCCTGGGTGAGCGCGTTTGTTCCAGACAAATAAATGCTTTCGAAAATAGCTGTGGACATCAGAAAATTCTTCATGTAATTGTTGTCCTTGATAATGTCCCTGTCGATGACCCTGTAATTACCATTTCTGAGCTCATCGTATATACCTATCGATTCCATTGTCTTGCTTCCGCCCCATGAGACTTTTGATCCCTCAGGGATAAGCTTTAGTATCTGATCTTTTGCTTCAGAGCGGTCTGATACAAAGTAGGCGTTCATGTTCCTGTCTTTTAAAGCAGTTATTATGTTTTCCATCTTATTTCATCCAAGTCTTCATCTCTCTTATCTGCTTAATATCGTTCTTATAGAGCTCTCTTATGTCTTTTATGCTCCAGTACTCTGATATGATCCTTTCCATTCCAAGACCCCATGCCAGGACAGGGCATTCGAAACCAAGAAGGGGTTTTGTCATCTCTGGCCGAAAGATTCCGCTTCCACCCAGCTCTACCCATTCTTTTTTGACAGGATTATATACGTCTACTTCTGCAGATGGTTCGGTATATGGAAAGTGGCCGGGACGAACCCTCACGTCAGAAAAACCCATCTTCTTGAAAAATCTCTTTAAGTATCCAATCAGGTGCCTTAAGTTTGCATCTGGATCGACAACAATGCCTTCGACCTGGTTCAACTCAAATAGGTGCTTCCAGTCAACTGCCTCATTTCTGAATACCTTTCCGACAGAAAAGAATTTTGCCGGCATGTCCTTTTTCTTAATCCTGTGCAAAGCCTGTGCAGACAGCACTGTCGTGTGCGTCCGCAGAAGGTTCTCTGATGCAATTTCCCTGCTCCATTCACCACCCCATCCTGTGGATCCTGTATCTCCTCCGTTTTCGTGAATCTGTTTCACTTCTTTCCAAAATTTCGGGAGTGACTTTGCATTTTTTGGATCCTGCAGATAGAACGTGTCCTGCTCAGTCCTTGCAGGATGATCCTGTGGCACAAACAATGCGTCAAGGTCCCAGAATGCACTTTGGACAATACTTCCCTGCATCTCCTCAAAACCCATCTCAAGCCATATCTTGCGTATATATTCCACTGCCTGATTGACAAAATGCCTTCTTCCTGAATATATGTCCGGTACATTTATAGAAACATCATATCTGCGGAACTTTCTCCCTTTCCACATCTTTGATCTGATCACGTTCGGTGTTATGCTCTCTATGTGCTCTTCAGAAGAAAGACCCTTCTTTTTGAGTTTTCTTCCCTCTGTTGTGAGTTCAACAGTCTTGAGCTTTATCGTGCTCTTCTTTAAAATGTTCTTTCGCTTGATCAGCTGGTTGTATGCATATTTTTCTTCGTCCTCTAGATTTGTCAGGTCGAACGGGAAATCCTTTTTTAAGAACTTGTCTTCCAGGGAATCTTTCTCCTTGAGTTTCTCGCCCTGCGGAGTGAGACTGACCATCAACCTATTGTCCTGCTTTGAAAGAACTATGGCTGCCTTTGACCTTAGCTGGCCTATGCAGATGTTCATCTCGTCTTTTTCGAGACCGGCTTTTGTCATGACAAGCTCTGCATCTTCCTGCCCATAGACTGCATCCAGAAATCTTTTCTCAGGGAGGCCTTTATCTTTGTAAACCATTCCATTCTCGTCCAACTCTACAATCGTCTTTTTCGTCTCGTTTATCTTAACCAGCCCCTTATTGGAAAGCCATTGAAGCCCGCGCATGAGCTCTATCTCTGAAAGCTTCAGCTTCACCAGCATCTGGTCGTACGACATAGTGTCATCTATTATCTGCAGAATCTTTTTCTCGTGATTTGTCAGCATATCCTCTCTTATCTTGGACATGATAGCTGGAAATAAGAGAGGACTATTTAAATGTTTTTACAGATAATCCTGATGTTTTTACTACTGTTCATCTGACTTGGATTTGGCTGTCACCGGCAATGGGCTCTCCGTCTTCGTCTCCCTCAAAGAAATAACGACCAGACCAGGTGTATGTCCCTTTCTCTTGCGGCGCTTTTAATGAGACCATGAATTCCATGTCGCTCATGTCCTTGAGCTCCACTTCCTTGAACTCATAAGAATCTTCGTTGAAGAATCCACCCTCATTGCTTAGATATTCTAATTCTTCTGGAAAACCGTCGTTGAACAGCCAATAGGTTATATTGCCGCCAGGCCTTATGCTGAGAGTATAACTGAACTCCTCACCCGGAGAAACGACTGTCTTGCTTAAGGTCCTTACTACTCCAGCCACCAGGTCTTGGCTATCGTGCTTTTGTGGTGTTGTTTTTCCTTCCTGTGGCTCTGCACAACCATAGGACATTAGAGCTAGGGCCAGAAAAGCCACCATCATGAGATTCTTCATGGATTATCACCTTTAGACATATTATTTGGTAAATCAGTTGACCATGTATTTAAATTTTCCTAATGTCTGGGCTAATATGAAATCCTATGCGTCTGTGCCACGAGAATATCTAACTTTTAGGCAATATTCTCAGTTGGGCTAAGCCAACCATTTATGGTTGGGGCATATCCTACATGGCTGGTCTGCGGGCCAGAGCGTAGGGCCAGGCGGAGTTTACGCAGTAAACTTAGTTGGGTAAGTTATTGTAAACACAGCCGAGTTGACATTACCCTGATGTCTGCTCATCTATCATCATAGATGAGTTCGATGAGCTCTTTTATCGCTTTTGCCTTGCGGTCGCCTATGAGCGGAGTTTTCTTCAATTCCTCTTCGGATGCGTTGATGACTTTCTTTATTGTCCTGAACTTTTTGAGGAGCGGCTTTGATAACGTAGGTCCTACTCCAGGAAGTGCGGATACCACGAATTCCTGCTGCTGCCTGTTGCTCATCTGCTTCTTTGAGGAATGAAACGAGAAGACCCTGCCGGATTCGTCCTGCTCCCTCTTTGCAATCACCATTATCATGGAGGCTGTGTCGAAATGGTTCTTTGTGAACAGGATAGGTATGTTGTAGCTGATGGCAATCGTTGCCAGAAGGCCCCTTATCGCGTTGGGATGTACATTTCGTATAGCGTAGATATCCCTTGTGCCTTCCACTATTATACAGGGCTTTGAATAGTTCTCCTTTAGGGTTCTTAGTTGGGACAGGAGTCTTCCATCGATCAATGAGTCTACGAAATCCTCGCATGTCTTGAACTCAACACAACAGTTCTGGCTGACAAGATAGTCTCCGCATGCCAGGGTCTCAAGCGATAGGTCTGCTCCCTGGTCTATGCGCTCCTTTATCACAGTGTTTGCCTTTTCCCGGTAGTCTGCATATACTTTTATCTTCTCGTCGCTCTTCATATATCTGTTGAGGCTGTTGTTCTGCTTTTTCCTTAGCACTATGCTCTTCTTTATATCTTCCAGGTTCCTGTACATCCGCCTCTCTTTATGGTGCGCAGACCATTTGTATGCCTCGTCCCTTGTGCCTTTTGCAACCAGAACAATGACCTCTCCTTCTGCCAGCCTTCCGGTCCTTCCTCGCCTCTGGATGTGCCTGATCGCAGAAGGTATGGGTTCGTAGAAGAGAACAGTATCGACCTGCGGGATGTCGAGCCCTTCCTCGCCTATCGAGCTTGAAACAAGCACGTTGAATCTGCCTGAGCGGAACTCATCAAGTATCTCGATCTGCTTCTTCTGGCTCATGCCTGTCCCGTTCTTCTTTGCCTGGCCGAAGAAGACCTTTGATTCAATCTTGTCGATCTTGTTGAGGAAGCCGGATATGAATGAGCCTGAATCCCGAAACTGGGTAAATACCATGATCTTGTGGTCTGGATTTTTCTTTATCCTGTGCTCGACTATGTCTGCCAGCTTTTTCAGTTTCGGATGCTCAAAGCCTTTATCGAGCAGGGATTTTGTCTTTGCATGCGCGCTTCTGAAATCTATGTCCTTTACAAGATTGAGAACTGCCTTGACCTTGGTCGAGTAGCTCTGGGAAAAGATGCTTTCGAGATAGTTATCAAGAGCATTGAGTCCCTGGCTCTCGAGAAGCTCAAGCGCATGGCTGACCTTTAGGGCTTCTGCAGCAAGAGATAATGATCTTAGGACCTCCATCTCCCTGTTGCCTGACATTATCTCTGACTGAAGCTTTGCCTGGACCAGGAGAAGATTTTTCTTGCTTCTCAGGGCTTCATCTACATTCTGAAGGAAGCCGTTCTCCTTTATCCCTACCAGCTTTGTCCTGAAACATTGCCGGAGATGCTTTAGGATCTCCATGAATTCCTGGGGCAGTTTCACCTCTTCCCATCGTGTGTCGACTTTCTGGATATAGGGTTTCACATCAGGGCTCTCGTCGTTTCTGATCTCTATTCCTTCGATGAAAAGATTGTCCACTATCTCTTTTATCTTCTCCTTGCTTGAGCCAGGGGATGCTGTCATCGCAATAATCCTTGGGAATCTTGAGAGTTCCTGATATCTTTTTGCGATGTATACATAAGAATAATTGCCGACCGCTCTGTGAGCCTCGTCAAAACCAATCAATGAGACGTTCGACATATCAACCTTGCTTGATATTATGTCGTTTTCCAGGCCCTGCGGTGTTGAGAATATTACCTGGCTTTCCTTCCATAGCCTGTGCCTGTTCTCTGGCTTGACATGGCCAGTCATGATAGCTATCTTGTCTTGCGGTATATCGAAGTGCTTCTGGAATACCTTGTAGTATTGGTCAATGAGCGGCTTAGTCGGTCCAAGCAGAAGTATCTTTGAATTTGGATAGAGCTTTCTTCTGTGGGCTGCGAGCATCAGGAAGATGTTTGTCTTTCCCATGCCTGTCGGAAGTACGACAAGGGTGTTTTTCATGGTGGCTTCTGCGAATATTGCTTCCTGATAGAGCCTGGGCTTAAAATCTTTAATCATTGATTATTGAAACCAATTTCGATTTAAAAGGTTTATGGGGGGATGTCCAGTGGCAGAGTTTTGCCAATTAGTAACTACTATTTAATGGTTAATTTAGGAACATTTATAAATGATTCGTCTTTTTCAGGCCATATGCTGGAGATTAAGATAGTCTCAGGTCCGAAAGGAGGAAATCCTGGCGGAAAATGCGTGCTTCCGAGCCCAAGGCAGAACCAGTTAGCCTATCTAAAATATTGTGAAGGTTCTTCTCTTCCAAAAGATTTACCTTTCACCCCTAATAATCAGCCCATTTATGAAGCCATAACATTCAAGATGCTGCAGGATCTGGGCCTGCATGTTCCCAGATTCTATGTGGTAGATAACAGAGAGCAGGTTGTGGAATTTAGATATGCTGATGATGTGAAAAAACGTCTTAATCCTAACATGCCATGCTATTTTGTATCAAACTACATCCATCATAACATGTCTCCTCTTCCAGATGAAGCGGATGTCCGGATGGCCAGAGAGAAGGTCTATCTTGATTTTGTCTGTGTTGGTGATATCGAAGGAATAAGACAAAATTACGAGTTTATACCTGAGCCGCATCCTGGTTATGTTGTCTATCTGGACCTGGGCTGTAATTTCGTTGATGCAAAGGACAATAAAATCAGCCAAAGAAGCTGTGTCAGAAAACTTGTAAGCTCTGGCAAGGGTCCAAGAAGCAATCTTAAAAAAAGTTTAAAGCATGCACAGAGATTCCTAGAAAAGCATTATATACTCACAAACCATGATCTTCCTCATGAACAGGATTATGAAAACCTATGGCATCTCGTCGAATCTATACCAGAGATGATTCTTCCTTCTATTCCTAAAAGGCAGCTGAGAGTATCAAGCTTCCTGTCAGAAGACGAATTGACAGAAATCAAGAATCTTCTAACTATGAGTATCTATCAAACCACCAGAGAATATATAAAGAAACATAATGCAAATGGACGTATCAAGAAGGAAAATTAGCAGAACTGTCCTAGCTTTGTCTGCGTCTTTTGGTTTTTCAGCAATATGCTCTTTTTCATGATCTTCTCTGAATCAAACCCGAACTTCTTTGAAATCAATGCTTTTGCGTATCTTAGCATAAGGTCTTTTTCTGAGAACTCCAATGGCCTGCTTTCCAGTGCATTTCGTGCAGCCTCTCTTGTTACCCAGACACCAAGTGGTGTTGCATATTCTCCTGTGATTACCCTGATCGCCAAGACATTTGCCTGCCTTTTCATCTCCTGCAGCTTTTCCAGTATCGCCAGTCTGACTGAATAGTAACCGCCAGCGCAGTTTTGTGCGTAGTCCTTTCTTCCTGCATAACCCTCGTAGTCTGTGCAGAAGTTCAGTTCTTTAGACTGATTCCAGGAAGCGTTTGGCATGTAGGTCTCGAAGAGCTCGTATCCCCAGACGTCAGGAAAGAACATGATCAGATAATAATTACCAAGATAGCTTCCGAAGAACGCCAAATGGTTGCTATGAGGATAATCCAGGACCTTCTTGTGGATGGATCTTGCCAGCATGTCATCGACTGCTGTTATGCTCCATCTTGTCGGCACAAACCTGCGGTTTTTCTTGACTCCCAGGTTTCCGACTGAGATCAGCCTTGTCAGGAAGTTCTCGTCAAAGCCTTTCTTGTATAGGTCGAGGGCTCCTGCAACTGCTTTTTGGTCTGTGTCTGAGACTACCTTGTCTACCCTGGAATCTATCTTCGGATTCTCTGTGAGACTGGCTTTTTTGAGAGTTGCGTGCGGACCCATGGGCGCAGTGTATGCATCGAAATTCAGCCTGAAGCTGGGCTTTTTTGCGAGGTTGAACTCAACATCTACCGGCTTTTTTGCCATACCGACCTCCTGGCTTATCTCCTGCATCTTATTGAATTGCTTTACGTCTGCCCTGAAGCGGGAGTTTACAAGGCCTGAGCGGATGTCTATTATCTTACGTATACCAAATCCTTTCCTGCTCCAGTACTTTGGTGCATCAGAAAGCCATGCCTTTTCGTCATGCGTGCCGGTGCTGAGTATACCTACATTCACATTGGGGTAGCCGTATCTTCCGACAAACGGCGCAGGTGATGAGCCTACAAAAGAATCGCTGGAGAAAGCCTGCTTCACCTTGAACATCGCATTGCTCTTTGCATAGATCGGGCAGAACTGTCTTCCACACATGCCCCTTCCCTTGCATTTTAGACATCTTGGCTGCATACAGGAGAGAAAGCGGGCTCTTGTTATAAATATTTTTGATGATTCAGGCAATGCCCAGGGAAACCAAAAGATTTATATCTGAAAATCTCTTCTGCCAATCTTGGGTGAGTTAGATATGGCGATAGGCATGCCTGAAATATTGGTGATCCTTGTCATTGTTCTCGTGCTGTTCGGACCAAAGAAGCTTCCTGAGCTTTCCAAAGCCATAGGAAAATCTATACGGGAATATAAGAAAGCACTGAACGACAAGGAACTCAAAGGTTAAGGCTCATATTAAAAAGAGGGAAAAAAAGGGGTGGTTTTTCTTTTCCTGATGTCAGAAAAAATGAAAGAAGCACCCCTGATAGACCATCTTGACGAACTGAGAAGAAGGCTTGTTTTCATACTTATATCTGTCGGAATATTCTTCCTGGTCTCTATCTCGTTCTCAAAGAATATACTCAACCATATCATCGGCGACCTTGTCAGAGAAGACATACAGATAATTTCGATATCTCCTGCTGAACTTATCATGGCTGATATCAGTGTTGCACTATATGTCGCTGTTATCCTTTCTGTTCCGATAATCATATACCATGGTGTCCTGTTCGTAAAACCAGCTCTTAGGCAAAAAGAACGCCAGGCAGTCGGACTTGTCCTTCCCGGGATATTGATCCTGTTCCTCATGGGTGTGGTTTTTGCCTATTTCATCTTCATTCCTGTGGCTCTCCTGTTCCTTTCCTATTTCTCTTCAGGCACAAGAGTGGTGAACATGTGGTCTGTGGGAAAGATTGTTGGTTTTGTCTTTGCGACCTTGTTTTTGTTCGGCCTGGTCTTTTTGGCCCCGATAGTCCTGCTGCTGCTTGAAAGACTCGGGATAATGTCTATTCAAAGCATCAGGAAGAAGCGCAAATATGTCTATGTGCTTGTTTTTGTCATTGCAGCACTCCTCACACCACCAGATATAATAACGCAGATAATCATCAGCATTCCTGTTGTATTATTGTTTGAGTTGAGCATTGTTGGGCTTAGGCTTTTTAAATGATAGATCTATCTTTATTTTAATCTAAGATTTCCAATCTGTTGAGCATAGCTCAACCAATCCCCAAAACCTGAAATAATCTGAATCTGTTCCTTTTTTTTAGAAAAAAAAGATTCCATGTCCATAAAATTTAAAAGATTATCTTTATATATGAAATGGAATTCTGAAGAGAAAACGAAAAGATGAAAGGTGGTATATTTGGACTACAAAGTAAAGGACATAAATCTTGCTGATTACGGAAGAAAGGAAATAGAACTTGCAGAAAAGGAAATGCCTGGGCTGATCGCACTTCGAGAGAAATACGCCGAAAAAAAGCCGCTTTCTGGTGCAAGGATTACCGGAAGCCTGCATATGACAATACAGACCGCAGTTCTAATCGAAACACTTGTGCAGCTCGGTGCTAGCGTGAGGTGGGCATCATGCAACATATTCTCCACACAGGACCATGCAGCGGCAGCTGTTGCAAAAGCCGGCGTGCCTGTGTTTGCGTGGAAAGGCGAGACACTTAAGGACTACTGGGAATGCACATCAAAGGCATTGGATTTTGGAGATGGCAAAGGACCTCATCTCATAGTCGATGACGGCGGGGATGCAACTCTTATGGTACATAAAGGAGTGGAATGTGAAAAAGATCCTGCACTTCTGGACAAGGATCATACACAAGAAGGCGATGATTTTCAAGTACTTATGAAAGAGCTGAAAGAAATCTATCAGAAGAGCCCAAAAAGATGGACTGAAGCGGCTAAAAGCATGAAAGGCGTGTCTGAGGAAACCACCACCGGAGTACATAGGCTATATCAGATGCTTGAGGCCGGAACACTTCTTTTCCCGGCAATCAATGTCAATGATTCTGTTACCAAATCCAAGTTCGATAATCTCTACGGATGCAGGGAAAGCCTGGCAGACGGAATAAAACGCGGGACAGATATAATGGTCGCTGGCAAGTGTGTTGTAGTCTGTGGATATGGAGACGTCGGAAAGGGCTGTGCACAATCAATGAGAGGATTCGGCGCAAGGGTTATCGTCACTGAAATCGACCCTATATGCGCTCTTCAGGCAGCGATGGAGGGCTTTGAGGTGATGACCCTTGAAGATTCGCTTGCAGAAGGAGATATCTTCGTGACTTCGACCGGAAACTGCGATGTCATCCGGATCGAGCATATGGAGAAGATGAAGGACACGGCCATTGTCTGCAATATCGGGCATTTTGACAATGAGATACAGATGAACAAGCTGGAGAATTTTCCTGGCATCAAGCGTCAGAATATAAAACCTCAGGTCGACAAGTGGACTTTTCCTGATGGCCATTGCATCATAATCCTTTCAGAAGGCAGGCTTGTGAATCTGGGGAATGCTACAGGGCATCCAAGCTTTGTTATGAGCAACTCTTTTACCAACCAGGTGCTGGCTCAGATAGACCTCTGGAAGAACGATTATAAACTCGGTGTGTATATGCTTTCTAAAATGCTTGATGAAGAGGTAGCAAGACTGCATCTTGCAAAGCTTGGCGTTCGGCTGACAAAGATGACCAAGAAACAGGCTGATTATCTCGGAGTTCCTGTAGAAGGGCCTTATAAGTCAGAGCATTATAGGTACTGAATCATCTTATCTCAAATGATTCAAGGTCTGGTTCCAAAGGGTGCTCTTTTGTATCTATCTCCTCTATTTGAGCCCCTTGTGGGCCCTCACCGCACCATTGCATGAACATCTCAAGCTGAGGATTGCTTCCCTGGCAGAATATCTCGACCTGGCCGGTAATCAGGTTCCTTATCCATCCTCTTATCCCGTATCTGTCGGCCCGGTCCTTAGCAGTGTACCTGAATCCGATTCCTTGAACCCTTCCAGAAACAATTATATGATAAGCCTTCTCTTCTGAATGCTTCATTCTCAATCAGATGCTTGTCTTGATGTAACTCTTGGCACCACAAGCCATGCATTTCTTGAATGGAAAACCACCTTCCTTGATCAGCTTAGTGTCTGGCTTTCCACATTCCTTGCACAGAACGAATTCTTCGACATATTTCTCAATCTTGTCGTTTATCCTGGATGCTGGAATCTTAGTCCCCAGGATTATGCAGTTCTTCTTTAGCTCACCTGGTGTTGCCAGCTCCTTTAGTATGAACTTGCACATGTGCTCTGGTTTTCTATGAAGGTGGTTTGCAATCTGATGAAAATTAGTGACGATTGTCCTGTTTCCCTGGATATGCCCCCTGACCTTCGGAACCTCGAACCTTTCTTTTTCCAGGACCTTGTCAGGCATTTTCTCATATGCAGAATCCAGTAGATTTTCGTATTCATCTGCCATATAAGCCTTAGATTTTAGGTTTATTTAAATTGTTTTTCCTTTTTAGGGGTGTGCTATCACGTTTTAACTACACACATATAACCACCTCCGGTGGTTTATATGTC
>CAYMIF010000006.1:0-57925 GCA_964390375.1 uncultured Methanosarcinales archaeon | reverse complement strand
CAGGCGGAACCGATGTGAAACATCGGTGAAGTAGGATAGGATTTCATAATAGCCTAAATCCCACTCAGACCTTTTTGGCAATGATGGTTCCCTGTTGTTTTTTTATTGGCCATTCAACTTGGCTTAGTCAGAATCAAGGTGCTAATCATCTTCAAGGCCAATGGCCCAGATGATTAGCACCACAACCTTGACTAAGCCATTCAACTTAAACATTTATATACTATGATTTTTTCTCTCCCAGGATATGATAAAGGTCGAACTTCGCCACCAGCAGCTGTCAGATGCAAAACGCTTATATGAGATTCTCAGGAATCCAAATTTCGTCCATTTCCGTGCCTCGCCCAAGTCACTGGAGGATGAGAAGGAATTCTTAAAAAAGAATGCAGAAAAGCTAAAGAACAACACAGAGCACAACTTCACGATCCTGCACAACGGAACAATCGTCGGCGGAGCAGGCATAAAGATCAGGTATCACAGGAAATACATCGGCGAGATCGGCTATTTCATCGACGAAAAGCATTGGAACAAAGGAATTGCCACCCAGGCAGTCAAGATACTCGAGACGATCGGCTTCGAGGAGCTGGGTCTCACAAGGATAGAGATATGGACAGACCCGGGCAACAAGGCTAGCCAGAGGGTCGCAGAGAAATGCGGATATGAAAAAGAAGGATTGCTCAAAAAATCACTCAGAGGAAAGCAGGGCACGCTCGACGCGTTCATCTATGCAAAGACATTCTCATAGTCCTGCCTTTTCCGATCGAATATTTCAGCTGCGAAGATTCTCATCGATCTGCTTCTTCTTCCGAAGCAGCCTGTTGTACTTGATAGCGAACCGGTGCGCCTCATCCCGAATCTCCTGTATGAACCGAAGCGCTTTTCCATGCTTCTTCCATCTCATCGGTCTTTTGAGGCCCGGGACATATATCTCCTCCAGCTTCTTTGCGATCCCGATCACAGGGATTCTCAGGCTAAGCTTCTCAAGTTCAGCCAAAGCAGCATTCAGCTGCCCGCGTCCGCCGTCGATGATAACAAGGTCCGGCATCTCTGAATTCTCAGCCAGGAGCCTTGAATACCTCCGACTGACAACCTCAGAGATCGCAGCAAAATCATCGATCCCTTCGACAGTCCTTATGCGAAACCGCCTGTAATTGCTCTTGTCCGGCTTTCCCATGCGAAACTGGACCATCGACCCCACAGTCGATGTCCCTGATATATGTGATATGTCAAAGCATTCGATGACTCTTGGTATCTCCTGCAGGTTCAGTTTTTTCCGCAGCTCCTCCATCTTGGTAAGGTCGCCGAAGAACGATATCTCAAGGTTCTTCTGTACAAGCAGAAGAAGTTTCTGCTTCTCGCCTATCTTAGGCACTGTCACTTGCACCTTGCTTCCGCGCTTCTTTTCCAGGAATCGCTCTATACTCGGCTCGACCTTCTCCGGCAGTATGACTTCCTTTGGGACCTTGGAGTCAGAATAATACTGCACCAAAAACTCCTCCAGGAAATCTGTTGAATAATCAAAAGAGAACTCCTGCTTGTTCGCAAGAGTTCCGCGATAGATATTGAACAGCAGCAGGAAGACCTTTTCATCCTGGACAATGTAGTTGATGATATCCTCGTCATACCTCTTCTCCCTCTGCATCTTCTGCCTCTCTGCAAGATGCGAAAGCGCATTGATCTGGTCCCGCAGTACCATCGCCTTCTCGAATTCCGCATTCTCTGAATGCCTCTTCATCTCATCCTCAAGCGACATGATCAGCTTCTCTGTATCTCCTTTCAATGTCCTGATGACCTTATCTATCTCCTTTAGGTATTGCTCTTTCACATCTGGATTCACGCATGGTGCAAGGCAGAGTCCTATATGATGCCGAAGGCACGCCCTTTTCGGGAACTTTCTGCATGTCCTGATCTGAAACACTCTCTTGAGAAACTTCATTATGTATTTTCGCTCAGACCCGGACACAAAAGGACCGAACAGCTTCCCTGATTTCAGCTTTTTCCTGGCAACAAGCACGCGCGGATACTCCTCTTCAGTCACATGGATATAAGAGAATCCTTTCGAATCCTTCAGGTTTATGTTGTATTTTGGCTTGTTCTTCTTGATGAGTGTATTCTCGAGTATCATCGCCTCGATCTCATTGTCTGTCACGATGAAATCCACATCTTCTATGTTCTTCACCAGCTGCCTTGTCTTCTCATCAGGATGCACTTTAGAGAAATAGCTCGCAACTCTTTTTTTGAGGTTCTTGGCCTTCCCCACGTAGATTATCTTCCCCTTTTTGTCCTTGTACAGGTAGCAGCCTGGATTCGATGGTATCTTTGATATATCAACCATGCAATAAAAGATTTTCAAATGATATATAAATTTTTCAAGAATACTAGTATATTGCCAAAAAACATAAAAACTATAGAATAAAACCATCAATATATTTCAGCTTATATTATAAAGCGATTATATTTAAATATCAGGCAGGACAATCATATACTATAATAGCGGTGAGGTGGAGTGGATGCATGACCCCCAAAAACCTCAGAAATCCCCCACACCCTTCTGAAAAAACCCGGCATCCGCCGTCGCCGATGACACACGCTATTATTTTCTTTTTTGGTCTGTCTGATGACAGTGAGATAGATATCATTGAAAAATTCAGGATAAGGTGATTATCATGAGGAATACCCATTACAAGATAGACAGGATCTTCACAGACAGGTGGTCTCCAAGAGCAATGTCAGGTGAAAAGCTGGCGCGAAGCGAATTGATGTCGCTTTTCGAGGCTGCCAGATGGGCGCCGTCCTCCAGCAACGGCCAGCCCTGGCGTTTTATATACGCAGAACGCGATACTGAGCACTGGGAAAGGCTCTTTGATCTTCTGAACCAGGGAAATCAGGTCTGGGTAAAGAATGCAGCTGCATTGGTGGTAGTGATATCGAAAAATTACTTCGAGGATGATGGAAAGCCTGACCGCACATCAAGCTTCACGACAGGAGCTGCATTTGAGAACCTCTCTCTTCAGGGAAGCATGAACAATCTTGTCATACACGGCATGGCAGGATTTGACTATAATCAGGCAAAAGAAGAGCTGCAGGTGCCTGATGGCTATACAGTCGAGGCCATGGTCGCGATAGGAAAGCCTGGAAAGGTCGAGGATCTGCCAGAGCGTCTTCAGAAGAGAGAGCATCCTTCTGATCGAAAGCCAGTAGAGGATTTGGTCATGGAAGGTATATTCAGAGGTGGTAGGAATGGTTAATATAAATGAGCAGGCTCCAGGATTCATGGAGGATGCGTATGTTGATGGAGAGATAAAGAAGATAAGCCTTGATGATCATCAGGGCAAGTGGGTCGTGTTGTTCTTCTATCCAGGAGACTTCACGTTTGTCTGCCCGACAGAACTCGAGGAGCTTGCACACAAGTACGATGAGTTCAAGAAGATTGGGGCAGAAGTGATATCAGTATCCACGGATACTGCATGGGTGCACAAGGCATGGCATGACCAGTCCAAGGCAGTATCAAAGATAGAGTTTCCGATGCTGGCAGACCCTGCGCGAAGAGTGACAAAAGCCTATTGGACATTGATCCGTGAAGAGGGGGTGTCATTGCGCGCAACATACATAATTGATCCTGATGGGATAATAAAGGCATTCGAGTTCCACGACAACGACATCGGCCGAAACATCGACGAGACAATAAGGAAGGTGAAGGCAGCCAAGTATGTTGCAGAGCATGACGGCCAGGTATGCCCAGTAAACTGGAACCCTGGCAAAAAGACACTCAAGCCAGGCCTGGACCTTGTCGGAAAGATATGACTGAAGATATCTATTTATTATTTTTTCAGGGATTTGAGTCATTTCCGCTGTGTTGCACAGGTTCACATAAGTTTACTAAACGAGTGTAAAGAAAATTATTTAAACAAAGAGATTCCCAAGGATTACGATGAAAAAGATCACTGAATTCCTCGAGAACCTGACCCCGATACTTGTCCGCCCTTCTACAGATTCCCTGACCATAAGCCTGTCAAAGAGATTCTTTTTGTTCCAGATGATGGGCAGGATAATCAATGTCATAGAGGAGGATCCGCATCTGAACTTTGTCGCTCTTCTCAAGAGTTACAAGATGCTCGGCCGGATACTCTCCGGCACGATTAAAGAGTTCTACCGCGACCGAAACAAGCTTTATTTCAAGAACTTCTTCATCGACAGGTCATTGTATGAGCTGGTGAAGCAGGACCTGGAATACATCTATCCGAAGAACAAGGATCTTAGGATGACGATAACAAAGAGGGGCGTGATAGTATACGATAATTACAAGAAGAACCAGTTCAACGTTCTTCTCCTGACTGTCCATTCAGGGACATGGATTCCGGAGTCTTTGCAGAAGAAGTTCAGTGTATCGGACAAGGATCGTTTCAGGGAAGAGGACATAGACACCCATAAGATCTACTCAGACATAGTTCTGAACAAAGGCGGCATCTGGATCGACAACAAGCAGTCCAGGTTCATAATCGACTTCAACAGGGCGATAGAGAGGGCGATTTATGATGATTACAGGATACACACAGATGATTTCTCAGAGATATGGAGCACTTCTCCCACAAAGAGGGAATACATAGAGATATTCAACAGCTACAGGGAATTCTATTTCACTTTGGCAAGGGTGGTCGACATCTACAGGTTCAACATAGTCTTCGACGGCCATTCGATGAAGGACCTGCCTGACCGCCCGATGGTCTCGATTGGAACAAGATACAATCCTAATTTTTACATGCCCATAGTCCAGGAGATAAAGAAGAAGATGGTTTCCATGGGATACAGTCCGGTCCGTTTCGACTATCCCTGGGGCGGAGGATTCATTCTCAAATGGCTTAACCGCAAATTCCCTGACATGTTCATAATATCTATGGAGGTCAACAAGAGGATCTACATGAACGATGAGCGCACTAAGTCCTACAAGGAAAAGATTGACAAGCTCTCTTCAGACCTCTCCCAGATACTCGATCTTGAGCCGAAGATAAGGAGGAGAAGGAGGTATCCGAAGACAAGGGACAAGGTGACAAAAGGCGCGAAGAACCTTCCTTCTTACTATAAGATATTCATGGCTCACAGGGAATGATAATGCCCAGGATCATTTCAGTTCTTTCACGACATAAGTGGGTATTATCCCTCCTCCGGTCGAGGTGTTGATCACCTTTGAGTCAGACACCCTTGTGAGGAATCCTGAAAGTTTCCCGTCGATGACATAAGGGCTGAGGTTGACGTACTTGTTGGAGAATTCGCAGTTTTTCTCAGGAACCTCGATCTCTGGTATGTCAACGTATTCCTGCACGATCCAGTCCTGGTCAAGTTTTGCCCTCTTCCAGACTTCCTCCCAGCTCTTCTGATCAGTATTTAGTCCGATAAAGACATCGATTCCGCCGTATCCCTTGTTCTTTTCAGAAAGAACGTCTGCGTTTGGTTTCAGGACAAGCCAGTCTTTGTTTTTGAGGACAAAAGGACTGAGCCTGATACGCTTTCCAGAAAGATCGGTCGTGTTCTCCACATTGACGTCTCTTGTCCATGGTATTGTCTTTTGTATTGTCTGGATCTCCTTTTTTGTCAGTATCTCATCAAAATGTCCGAGGCTGAGGTGATTTAGGATATTCTTGTTGTTCATGAAATTCGACTTGAACGGATTTGCCATGCAGACTGCCTTTTCCTGCAGCGCCCTGAAAAGGTCATTATTTCCTTTCTTTGCGAGCTCTGAAGATATAACCCTCTTGTATATGATGTCGATCTTATATTTGCCATGATACAGTTTTCCATCATTGTATTTCAGGGTCCTCGGGTCGCACATGATGCACTTGTGCTTTTTTGATTCAAAATATTCGCACAGGTATTTTTGGTCGCTTCTTGTCTTGACCTCTTTCCAGTCGATTATCGCGATTGTGGGCTTCCTCTTCTTTCCGCCGGAATCTCTGTAGCATTTGACTAGCGCCTTTAGAAGGTCCTCTCTCATGTTGAATCTCATCGGTTTGATTCCAAGCTCCCTGAACTGTGGTGTCTTGAGGAAAAAGTCATCAATAAGGCCAAGTCTCCCCATGCCAGAAGGGCTTTCGCAGTTGAATTCTATGAATCGGACTTTATCTCCTGTCATGAAAAGGTCATATCTTCCGAAAACATTATATTGGCGATAGCCTGAGTCATATTGGTATATCGGGTCATCCAGCTCACCCATCACATCGTGGAAAAGTCCTTTCTGAAAATATGCTTCTGCTACCTTCTGGAGTATCCTGGCCATGGTCTCAGTATGCTGTTTTATGGTCCTGAACTGGTTTTCATGCAGGAAATAAGCAGAAAGAAAGAAAGGAAGAGGTTTTTTGCCTGAGCACATGCCTACTTTCCTGTAATATTCCTTGATCTCTCTGATTGTATCCTTAGCAGAATCCTGGTCTATCAGTATTGTTTTCTTTAGCCTGTTCGAAAGTGGATTTGCAAGAAGCATCTTTGTCCAGATTCATCTCTCTGTTCTTTATATTTTTTGTTGTTTTGGACAACCATTATATTTTTATACAAGTGATAATTCAGATTCTAGGTAAGAATGCCCACAAGAACATCACTAAAGACAATAAAGCCTCTGAAGCGATCGAAAACAGGGCTTGAGACAGAGTTCCATCTCATAGATTCAGAGGGCAGTATATCGCACAAGGTATCTGATGTCCTAAAGAAGATAAAAAAGGAGAAGGACGGAGCCTTGGTCATGAAGGAGATGGGAAAGAGCATGATAGAGTTCGGCTCATACCCTGATGTCAGGACCTACAACACAATGCTCGACATGATAGACTCTATCCAGAAGACCATAGACTTATGTGGGTCAGAGGGCCTCAAGCTTTACCCTTTCTCGACCTATCCAGGCAAGTTTGAGCCTCATATAAGAAAAGGCCGCAGCTACACGATCCAAAGGAAGATATTCGGAGATGATATCGCAAAGATATTTGCCCGGGTGGTTGGTTTTCATTGCCATTATACCCTCCCGAAGAGTGTCTTTGACTACAGGACAAGGTCTCTTCGGGTGCTTCGCAAGAGCAAGCTGAACCTCAGCATGGTGTCCTCATACAATTTCGAGATCGCGATCGATCCGATTCTCACGGCAATAACCCAGTCCTCGCCTTTCTATGAAGGAAAGAATATTGCCAAGGATTCGAGGATGCTGGTATACAGGGGCGGAAAGAAGCTCGGGTACATGGATGCTGCCTATGCAAAGCATCAGCAGTTCGGCGGTCTGCCTCCCTATAAGATGACTGCGACTGATCTTATGAACAGCTTTGCGAGAAGATGGCAGAGATGGAGAAGGCTGGTGAAAAGAGCAGATCCAAAGGCAGACTTCGAGATGCTCTATCCGTATCTTCTCGACATATCCTGGCATCCTGTCAAGATAAACAAGCTGGGGACACTCGAGCAGAGAGGCATGGACGTCAATTACCTCTCCATCCTGGCAGCAGTGACTGCTCTCATAAAATTCTCCTTGAAGAAGATACAGCGTGATTTCATAATATGCAGTCCCACAGACTTCGGGCTGAGGGAGGCATTCAAGATCGAGGGCAATGTCATGTATCTCCCTCCGCATTCGACTGTCAGAAACAGGCTTCAGCGCCACAGCGCATATAAGGGATTCGAAAGCCCTGCGCTTCTTGACTACACAAAGAGGTTCCTGAATTTCGCAAAGTCCGTGACCCCAAAGAGGTACATGAAGCTTATCAGGGTTGTGGATGATATGATAGAATCGAAAAAGACAATGTCTGACAGGATAATTCAATATGCCAAGTACAAGGGATATTGCACCGACGGCTCGATATCAAACCCTGATGCAAGGTCTTTAGCATTGTATTATGCAGACCAGCTGCCAAAGGATCTTGATAAGACAAGGAAGATGATTGTGCATCTCACTTCGCTTTGATTTCTGATATGGTCTGAAAAGCGGCTCATTTCAGCCTGTTAAGAAAAGGATATCTGTCTTCTGGGATATTTCCCTGCATCACTGAAGCCACAGCTGAGGCAAAGTCCCTTGCTTTTTCAGGATCAAAATCTGCGATACACCTCACAAAATGTTCGCATTCATTAAGGTAGTCTCCTGTTCGATCATGCATCTTTCCTGATTTCACTTCCTCTCCGTATCTGTCAAGCACGAGTCTTCTGTGGCTGATGAAACCCTTCATTGTCTCTTCTCTTTCTTCAGGTATATTGATTATGGTATCGTAATATGCCTTCGACAGCAGGTCATGTGTGACAATGCCTGTCTCTCCCAGGTCAAGCGCTCTTCTGAGATTGAGTGTGGCAAGATGCAGGTTAAGATTGATGTCTTGCTGTGTGTTTGTCTGTTTTCTTGCGATAAAGGCAGGCGAACCTCTTCTCCTGATCCTGTCTTTTCTTTCCTTGTTGGTGCGAATGAGATAATCATCGCCGCCATCAACTATTCTGTCTATTACAGCATCTGTTGCATGGTCGATCCTTTTGTCCCATGCACCCTGCATCAATTCAAGATACGAGCAGAACACAAGGCCGATATACCCCTTTGTTAGATTGTCAAGTCCTTCGAATTTCGCATCGAACCAGTTGTCTGGAGCAAAATAGGCAGCATCCCAAAGAAGGTTCCATGCTGTCTTGTTTTGTCCGGGCTTTCGCAGGTCCATGAGATTCTGCGCGCAGTCAGCAAGCTCTCCTGCGACATATAGATTGACATGTTGGTCAGTGAAATCATCAATCTCCTGGCCCAGTGACATCACCTGTCCTGGCACAGTGCTGCTCAGGATCTTAAGCAGGTCTACGCTGATATCATACACCCTTTGCGCGGTTACTATCTTCGGACCATCTTCTGAATGTACTGCTACATCACCTTCTCTGCCTTCAGTGATGCTTCTTTTGTATTCGTTTCTCAGGATTGCTGTGTTCCTTGCGTATGCGAGCTTTGCATTTCTGCCGATAAGATGTTCGTAAACTGCTTCATTTCCAGGATAGTCGTCTCTGACAATGCCTTCGAGCCTGGCTTTCGCTATCCTAGGGAATACGCTTCCTCCATAGTCATTCGAATAGCTCTTTACTGGGTCCATATGGTTCTCTGGACTTGACATCTGTTTATAAATGTTTCGTGATGTTTGTCACTGTCTAGTGGCTTTATAAATATCGTTTAAAAATGTTACTGTTCAGTGATGATTAATTGATAATATTTATATATGATAACCTATTTTTCCATATTGTTAATAGAACTGTAGATACAGATTCGGTGAAAATCCTATGATATATTTCAATGAGGAGCAAGAGAGACAAAGACGAGGCATTGGTAATCTGCCGTTCATAATCATATCCGGCAAAGGGTTTGGTTTCCCAGGATCATCCGGCCAGATCAATCCTCAGCATAACCTGAACAATGACCCGATGGTGTATTTTGCACAACAGACTCAAAGATACCGCATCCGGATGCATATGCTCTGCGATGGAGAGGTCATGTATGATGGCAAGGTACACAAGTCATTTGAGAGTTCACAGTGTCCGTACCATGAGGAAGGTATCCCTCATCACATGCACCGTTCGAATCTGCGCAACGGCCTGTATCTTGTGAGCAATTCCCAGCCAGATCTGGAATTAGGTGATATGGTCAGCGATGATGTATGCCCTTTGATCATACCCTCTGTGCACACGATCAAGTTGATAAAGCAGCATGACGATCCACATAAGTCCGATGGGATGATGCTGATCAAAGCAGCTGAAGATGGTGCACTATACAGGGCTTTCGCAGTAAAAGGGTCAGAAGTCCCAAAGTCCAGGGACTACAGGCCATGGGTCGACCAGATGATTAAGATGTATCTCAAATAATGATATTTCAGGCTTAAAGCTTTATAACCCATTACTCATTCTACTGCTCCATGGACAACAAGAAAATGGTTGATCTGGCTTGCCAAAACAGGTTCTATCTCAGCCTAAAGCAGCCGCGCGATCCTAAGGTAAGACAAGCGATGATCGCTGTGGACAGGGCAATGTTTGTGCCTCAGGGCCCGGATGTATACAGGGACACGCCATTAGACATAGGCTATTCTCAGACCTGCTCAGAGCCTTCTTGCGTCGCATTCATGGATGATGTGTTGATGCTTGGGCCGGCCTGTAAAGTCCTTGAGGTCGGAACCGGCTGCGGCTATCATGCAGCAGTCACAGCAGGCATATTATCCGCAGGCCGGCTATATTCTATTGAGATGATCGACCAGCTAAAAGAGCGATCAGAACAAAATCTCAGGCAGCATTTCGACGGCACCCTTGATGACCGCATGACGCTCATCAAAGGAGACGGGTCTGTTGGCTTATCTGAGCATGCGCCCTATGACAGGATATATTTGACAGCAGGGATAGACCCTAAAAAGTTTTCCCCTAGTCCTTTAATCGAACAGCTCAATCCAGAATTAGGCATACTTCTTATGCCGGTCAGGTTCGGAATTCTCACAAGGCTGGTCTATGTCCAGGCGCAGCTGGTCGACAGGACAGACTACAGGGGGATATATTTTGTACCGCTGTTGGGCAGGAACAGCTGATTTTCTCGGCTAGGTCCATCCAGGCCCTACTTCAGTCCGATAACAAGGAATCCGTACTTCTCGATCTCTTCCTGCGTGTAGAACTTTGCTCCTTTTGTCTTCACGACATGGCTGACTTCCCGCTCGATCTCGCGTCCAGTGTAATCCTGGGTTTTCGGGTCCCACTCCTTCAGGAGCAGTATGTCTCCTGGTTGGCACTCAAAATCTGCGAGCCGAAGCTCTGTATTCTTCACACCGTCAGAAACAAGCTGGAAAAAATCCGGCCAGATCTTTTTTTCGATTTTCATGATATAAGGGAACGCACGCTTCTATAAATAATCTTCCAAAAAACCCTTGCATTTAAATATTACTGGCCCACCACCCTGTTTATGCTAAAATTCCGTGACATATTGGCTGGCAGGACCAATAAAAGAGGTCCCTCAGATAAAGGCATTCTCGTTGCACCAAAAAAAGGCAGGAAATTCTCAAGAAGATTCATGAAGTCTGCAAGATATCTTCAGCAGACATTCGATGAGGTATCGCCGTCTTCTCTTGAGAAATGGCTTGATGATTTCTCCTGCGACCAGGACCCGGAGAATGAGATGAAGGTATGGCTGCACATAGCAGGGACATATGAAAAAGCAGTCAGCAGATTCCCTGATGATACCAATGTAAGAAAAGGCATATTCCAGGTCCTTCTGCAGATTTCCACTGCCATGACTCCCAATGAGATAGTCCAGGACATAAATTTCCCCAGGTTCCGCCTAAAGCCTGATGATGTGGTGTGGCTTTATCTTATGTACATGAGAAAGAGCTGATATGTTCTCTGTTTAAATCGGTTATGACCTCATAGCATAAAAGCGTCTGTGGTATCTCTTGGGTAAAGTCTGGTTTGAGAAACATTTATATTATATCCTCTCTTCACAGTACATTATCTTTGCATCTTTTGCTGATAGAAAATGGAATGGCACTTATTGAGCACAAGAGGACGCGACCATGCGATATTTGTGATTGACATAGTCTACTTCGGCCTGAAGAACCGCTATGACAAGAAATTTTACGATGTTGACCTGACATTTACAAATTACCGTCAGTTTCTGAACAAAAGAGAGATAGCAAAAAAAGACTATGATGAAGTGAGCCGCAGGCTTGAGATATGGTCAAAGAATGAGCCGCAGAAGATACTTAATATCGCACAAAAGTCGCTTGGTTTCATAAAAAAACTCAAGGTTATGGCAAGGCAATGGAAAAAAGAAAAGGCTTGGGAGGACGATTCAAGGTGGATAGAGCTGATAACTGCTTTTCGCGAATACGCAAGCCGCTATTGGGCAGGTCCGATATTCTATACTTATCTTTTCTTGGGAGAGAGGATAGTCCCTGAAAGGATAGATTCTCTGGCAAATAAGGGATTTCCAAAGGACAAGCTCATGCTGCTGATAGAGCCTCAGGAAAAGACAGAGATGACTGAGCTTCTGGACAGGATATCAAGAGGCGAGGATTTGACTGTCCTTTCAGATATTTACGGCCATCTCGGCAGATATTATTTTTGGGGAAATTCTTACACTCCTGAGGATCTGAAGGGGTTGAAGGGCAGGAAGATTGCGCATACCACACCTGACCTGAAGCTTCCGGGCAGGGATGCAGTATTCTTTTCTGCGGTCAGAAAATTCGCTCTTGTGGCAAACAAGGCAGATGAGGCAGCGAACCTTGTGATAGACGTGCTTCAGCCCATGTGGCATTCAATCGCTGATCGGTTCGATATTACATATGAGCAGATGGCCAACATGCAGATTGAAGAGGTCATCGGATCCATCAGGAAGAGTAGACTGACTGTTCCGAAGGATGAGCTGAAGAGAAGATGCAAAGGCCATCTCTTTTGGTATCATGATGGAAAGATAATATTAAAGACCCAGGACCTGGATAAGTATGATGAAGGGAAAGTTATGTCCGGCCCCAAGACTCTAAAAGGCAAAAATGCATCAGTGACCAGAAATTTCACGGGCATGGTCAGGATAGTGAACACCCCAAAAGACATGAAGAAGTTCAGGAAAGGCGAGATACTGGTGACTCCCATGACCAACCCCCAGTTCCTTCCTGTGATGGAGAAGGCAAAAGCGATAATAACTGACGACGGCGGAATGCTCTGTCATGCAGCGATAGTCGCAAGAGAGATGAAGAAGCCATGCATAGTAGGCACACTAAACGCGACAAAGGCGCTCAAGGACAATGACATGATATCAGTCAATGCAAAGACTGGCGTGATTAAAGTGATTAAGAGATGAGATATCGATCTATTTCTTTGGAGTCAGTGTCGTGATCGGCCTGCTCTGCACGATATACATTCTGCCTTTTTCCAAGGCGAACTCGATATCGCATGGAAACCCGTAATGCTTCTCGATCTTGATAATCAGTTTGGAAAGCTCAACAACCTCATCATCTGAAAGGACCTGCTCATGCCCCCGAGCCCCAAGCTCTTTCCATTCATTCCCGCAGGTTCCTGCCCGAAACAGCCCTTTTTCCTGCTCGCTTATGTTCTTGTCGATTATGTGCATGTCTTCCTTGTCCACCACATAGCTGTCAGGTGTGATCGATCCGGACACGACAGCCTCGCCGAGGCCAAATCCTGCCTCGATTATCAGTTGGTTTGGGTCTTCAGTCACAGGATGTACAGAGAATCCTATCCCTGCAGCATCAGACTCCACCATCTTCTGCACCACTACAGCGACAGATATCTTCTCTCTGTGCAGTTCCTTTTCAAACCTGTAGAATATCGCCCGTGGAGTGAACAATGATGCCCAGCATTTCTTTATGTTTTCCAGAAGGTTGGTCTTGGTCGTGTTCAGGAAGCTGTCCAGCTGTCCAGCCCACGCTGCAGTCGCAGAATCCTCAGATGTAGCAGATGACCTCACAGCCACAAACTCAGCCCCAAGCTTCCCAAACTCTTTTGTTATCTCCCTTGCTATCTCCTCAGGCATGTCGGCCTGCAGTATCATCCCCTGTATATTTTCAGAGGCTTTCTCTACAGTGTGCACCTCTTTAGGGTCGACACAATCCAGTGCCGCATCGATCTCAACGTTTAGGTCAGTAGCAAGAATGAACTTCTCATAAGCAGACGAAAGCACCACAAAACCAGGCGGCACAGGTATCCCTGCATTCGTCATCTCGCCCAGAGACGCTCCTTTTCCGCCTGCGATCGAAGAATCATCCTTTGAGAGTTCATTGAATCGCTTGATGAAAGCCATGATATAGTCGTGAATAGAGGGAAGTTAATAAATGTTACTGCGAAATCACTCGCATTCGCACGACCTGCAGCTTCCGCTGTCGCAGAAGAAGCTTCCTGAATCGCAACTTGAAAGTTCAGCTATCCCTGGGGAGCAGAACGCCCGCATCTTCTCAGAGCTGCAGTCATCGTCTGTTTTGCAGCGTATCAGCTCATTCCTGTTTATGTCCTCGCCTGAGAAGTCGCACACTACAGGGTAGGGGCCTTCGCAGTCCTTGTCTATTTTTCTCGTGCCTGTGATCGGGTTGTCTTCCTTGCATCCCAGGATAAAAAATGCAGACAGTATTATTGCAGATACAAGGCAGATTTTTATTGTTCTTCTCTTTGTCATTTTTTCCTGGCTGAAAGATTGTATATTATAGCGATTATAGCCCCGCCGATCGCGCCGTCTAAAAATCCCCAGACTGCACCGATGATCCCGCCGATAAGAGTGGGTGCAAATCCTATATAGAACGTGCCTATTGTATTGACGATATCAGCACCCCATCCGAGCATCCCTGCCCATCCGAGGAGCAGCATGTATATTGCGCATGACACGCCAAGTGCCAGCGCTACTCCTTTTACGCTCCATTGGTCCATATGATCACCCCGGGATATGGTAGGCAAGTATTGTATAAATATTTTTTGGACTGCAAGGCAATCAGGATAGCCTGTCATTCAGCAATATTTAAATAATATCATCGATGCCGCCGAACTATATGGATAATAAGAAAGACAATGGTGGCCTTGAACTCAGGACATTCAGTCTCATGGGCAGGATGTATCTCCCGCTCTATGTCTCGCCCTGTGAGTCTTTCATACCAAACAGCACAACAAGGCTTCTCACCAAGGTAATGAGAAAGGTCATGCAGCCAGGTGACACAGTATTTGACATAGGTGCAGGTGTGGGTCCGCTGGCGATATGGGCAGCAAAGAGCCAGGCAGACCAGGTCTATGCAGTGGAGATTGTCCCTGAGCAGTATGAGGTCATGAAGAAGAACATACGCCATAATAATGTGGGTCAGAAAGTGGCACCTTACTGCGGAAGCCTGTTCGATCCCATACCTGATGGGACTCTGGCAGACATGATTGTCGCAAGCGTATCAGCAGTCGCAGAAGGCCCTGCCGAGATTTGGTATTCACTCAACGTCCCCAACGGAGGGGAAGACGGAACAGACAACATCGTCCCTGCACTCCAGCAGGCAAGGCACTACATGAAGGACGGTGCAAGCCTGATATTCCCGGCACTTGTGGGGATAGCAAACGCTCACAAGATCATGGAGACAGCCCATGCAAATTACAGTACTATTGAAAAGATGATAGAAGTGCCGATCCCGTTGAGGGACAAGGACCTGGAAAGGTTCAGTTCTACTGCAAGAGGCAGGCCCTATCTGCAGCTGTTTGATTACAACGGCGAAAAGTGCTGGCTCGGCCAGATATACGCAGCAAGAGATCCGAGATGACTCCCCTCATCCCCTTCTAGATGATATCACAAGCACCATCGCGATTATCGGAAACAGCATAAGCGAATATTAACGACCATACAGTAACAACCAATCAAAACATTTATTAATCTTCATCTCTTTTTGCCTTCCATGTCATATCACAGGGACACTATAAGGGACATCGGCCGCACCATGTGTGATCTTGTGGCTGCCAATTATTCATATCTTGTCATCCGCCAGGATGAATTCCGCAGCGCCCGAAGGATGATAGAGTCAGCAGTCGAGCACAGGATGACCTATGACCGGTTCCAGTGTCTGGTAGTCGATGCTTTCTCGCTTCTGGGCGACAGGCATCTTTGTCTGGTCAATGACCGTGGTGGTTTCGCAAGCACTTTTGCAGAGATAGGAGACCCGAACTATGACAGGAAGGTGGCGAAGAGATATCTGAAATCCTATCGCAATAATGGGCCTATCAGGACAGGTACCATAGATGAGATAATGTACATAGGTATAGACAGCTTTCAGAAGGGAGCAGAAGGATCTTTTGATCAGTTCTATTCTCAGGCACCGATCAAGTACAACAAGTTCATAATTGACCTTCGTGCAAACACAGGAGGCGACCTGAAGATCGGTGATTCCCTTGTATCCTATATGCTCGGTTCCAAGGGTCCCATAATCAGTTCATACACCCGATACAGGACAAGCAGTAAAAATCCTAAAAGGCTTTCTCAATTCACGCCCAAGTACATCTCTCCGAACGTGCATGCGCCGGAGAAGACAAAGCAGCTCATAGTCATGATAGGGCCTCAGACCTGCAGTTCAGCTGAATGCATAGCAATGGATCTGGCAGCGATCCCAGGCACTCTTCTTGTCGGCGACACGACTGCCGGCTCCAGCGGAAACCCGAGGCGATATCTTGCATCAGGTCCCAATAAGGGCATGATGGTCGATAATGGCTCTGCACCTGGCTCATTCAGGTCAAGGTTTGCTCTGGACATCCCGTCATGGCTCAACTACCGTCTTGACCAGAGGCTTCTGGAAGGCAGGGGGATTGAGCCCCACATCCATATCCCGGCAAGCGAGACCATAACCCAAAGAAAGGACCACGCACTCGAAGAGGCAATAAATGTAATGAAGGGCAGGGGCTGGGTCGGGTAGATAGAGGTATAGTAATCTTCAAAAACAAAATTGCAATTCTGGTCTGTGACATTCTGGCTGAGCCTGATTCTAGCCAGTGCAGTCTCTTTAAGTGATTTTGCTCTGGAAGTATCTGGAGTGACTTTTCTCGCATAATTGTTTTGGATGCAATCAGCCCAGCTGGTCGATTTCACATGAAAACCTCTATTTGATTGTTCAGGGTTATCCCGTTGACTATGTTGTTCTTGAGGTGAGGGTTTGATATGTCGCTCAGTCTTTTATTCTTAAATATCTGTATCTCCCTGAAAAGTTTCTTCTTGAATCTTTCAAGTTTCATCTCTTTTCTTGAGGCGGTTTCTATGAATATGTCTATATCGCTCTCCTCGACATCCTCCCCTCTTGCAAAGGATCCGAATAGCACGACGGCAGGATTAGAAAAATCAACTCTAAGGTACTCGATCAATCCTGAATCATATATCTGTCTGATATTGAAAAGCTTCTTTTCAAGAAGATATTTCCTGCTTCTGCTTGCAGTGTAGAAATTAACACTGCCTATATTCTCTATTGCAAGGATATCTTCCTTTTCCAGTTCCCTGCAGTACCTGATGACTGAAGGCAGCGGAAGTCTTAGTTTCCTTTCGATCTCTCTCACCCGTAGTTTCGAGCTGGGATGCAAAAAAAAGTGTTCCATGATTATCTTTTTGATATTCTTTTGTTTCATTTGATAATAAATAATATCAAATGATATTTAAAGTTATCGAATCATTCTGCTATTCTGCAATGGTTTTTGTGGTATGTATGATTTATAGATAGACTGGTTGCTTATCTATTTTTTAACTTTATCTCAGCAATTTCTGAATAATCAACAATAAATTTGGTAGATATCCATATGATACCATTATTCTATCATATATTGGCAAACTATATATATAAAAAACACATTTCCCTGGATATATGTCAGATGAGGATAAAGGTTTGAACATCGACAGGGTTCTTTCTTATGCAGCTAATAACAAGGTTTCTGACATTCATCTGAAGGTCAGGTCAAAGCCCATTGTCCGGCAGCAGGGAGTTCTTCGTCATCTTGACACAGATCCTATGGACCAGAAGACCATGACAAGGATACTGAGAGGTCTTGTAGATGAAAGGCAGCAGCAGAGGTTTGATGAAGAGAAGAATCTCGATGCAGCAGTTCAGATGGATGATGAATCTGGTATCTCCCGCCGCTACAGGCTCAATGTTTCCCAGGACAGGAGAGGCACTTATATGACGATCAGGGTGATACCTGATGAGATAATAGACATCCAGCAGATAGGTTTTCCATATGACATATGGAAGGATGTGGTTGCGCTGAAAAGAGGCATGGTCCTGGTTACAGGGATCACGAATTCAGGCAAGACCACGACTCTTGCATCCCTGATCCAGGAGATCAACAAGACTCGAAAAGACCGCATAATAACGCTTGAGGATCCTGTTGAGTACGTGCATCAGGATTTAAAGAGTGTCATCTCGCAGCGCGAGCTTGGTCATGATGTCCTGTCCTATGCAGACGGAGTCAAATATGCATTGAGGCAGGACCCGGACGTGATTCTGGTCGGTGAGATAAGGGACAGGGAGACAGCATACCATGCACTTCAGGCGACAGCCACCGGCCACCTGGTCTTTTCGACTTTGCATACGATAAATGCTTCAGAGACAGTCAGGAGATACGTCGATCTTTTTGAGACAGATGACCATGAGAATATTCGAAATTCTCTGGCAGCAAACTTAGCTTATGTCTTCTCTCAGCAGCTCATACCTTACCAGAAGGGTGTGGGCCGGACACTCGGGATGGAGGTCATGAACGTCCAGGCAAGCCCTGCTGTCAGGAACCATCTTCGGGAAGGCAAGTATCATCTCATACAAAACGACATGCAGACTGGAAAGAGCCAGAGGATGCTCACCATGGACCAGCATCTCAAGATGCTTGTTCAGTCAGAAAGGATCTCTGTAGAAGATGCCATACTCCACGCGCACGAGCCAGACAAGATGCGCAAAGATTACGGCAGGTAGTTATTCCTGGACCAGACAGATGCAGCAGCGCATAGATGCTGCATCCACTATCCTGGAGTGGGAGCTGGACTTCCAAAGCCAGGGGTTCAAAACTTATTTGAACCCGCGCGAGATTGATGAGTCTAACCAGATATTCGATCTGTTGCTTTTCTTTGTTTTTTCTCCCTTTGCCAGAAGATCCTGCGCCCTATCCATATCCTATGTGAAAATTTAATTCCAAGCACAAGATTATACGAAAAC
Source organism: uncultured Methanosarcinales archaeon (assembly GCA_964390375.1). Taxonomy (GTDB): domain Archaea; phylum Nanobdellota; class Nanobdellia; order Woesearchaeales; family DSVV01; genus CAYMIF01. Next base: position 39,269 of record CAYMIF010000006.1, on the reverse strand, counting down.
ACACCTCGCAAGCCAAAATATTTATATACATCCTGCTTCATCCTTCACTCTATGGTCAAAGCTAGAAGATTAATAAGTGCATCTCTTTTTGCTAATCAGACCTCTGCAGTGCATCATCATTTCTAAGATAGCTCTGGGATACGATCCGGGTATTTTTTCGCATACCTGTTGTTTTTTTATCTCTCTATGCGCATTCCTGTCCGGATATCTTTCTCCAGGCTAAAGCATCACTATTCAGTCACACCCATATTCAGTAGATGGTCAAAAAAGACAGGCTGGCATCCTAAAAACTGCTGGAGGAAAGAAAAATGAGAACACAAAAACAGGCAATACAGGCAAAGGAGGCTGGGTCGCAGAAAGGCGCTGGTTGTATTCACTGTACCAAGCGATAGCCCTATACAGATATTATCGACCATAGCCCGGCTCAGTGGTGGTACCTACGATGCTCTGCCTGCCTTGGTCTCTGATTGGAGAAAGTATAAAGGACCATGCAGCAGGCTTAATGATCCGTTGACTGTGAAGCAGGAGCAGGAGATAGCCAACCAGTATCTGTCGCCCATGCTTCTTTGTGCCAGACCGGACTCGATTGACATCCGCAGATGGTTTCTGAAGTCGCTCAGCAATGACCAGACAGCATTCACTGGCTTTACTTCTATAGTAGATGTAGTTGATACAGACAGCTTGGGCTATGAGGGTCAGTTCAGGCTGGTGCCGACAGCGACATTTCTCGAGCCATTTGTCATGGACAGGCTTGATCCTTCAGGCAAGGAAACGCTTGTCGACATCGCAGAGCAGATAGTCAGGCTGGATTCCACAAGGCCGGAAGAGATATCAGACCTGATCAGAAGGGCAGAAGAACTATCTCCAGTAGAGCCAGGACGAAAGAAGGGCAAGAGCCCGATCTTTTTCTACGGCATGACAGACAGGCCCTTCCAGTTGCCGAGATCTGTCTATTCCAGACTGGCAGAAGCGACTGGGTTGGCATACACAGCACTTCTTGAGGAATGGCGATCCTCAGGAAAAGACGGCAGGCCTGCATTCACAGGTTCAGTAGATTTCATGATAGCAGGTGATACTGCATACCTGATTGACATAGGTTTTCCTGCTGTAGGCTATGCAGCAGACTTGGCAGCAGGAAGCTTTGCCTTGGGCAGGCCAGGATGTTTCGGAGCGCAGAAGATCCGCGACACCCTGGATGGCAGGCTCACGATCTGCCGTTCCAGGCAGTCCAGGGAGCTTGGTTTCTTCGCAATGGAGAAGCGCTATCTCCGTGACTCATTGATACCTATGGGGGTCAAGGTGGATGAAAAAGACGACGAGGACTACGAGGTCGAGATCGCGGGCAAAGGCTTGCCTGATCCTTGGTTCGACTACCTGACCCGAAACCAACCATTGCGCAACAGGATATTGTCGCAGTATCAGGAACAGTTCGCTGATTTGGATGTTCGAATCCCTCTGGGCCAGGTCATCCAGCCTGACGACTTTAAGTTGGCGCAGTTCTACGCCCAGACCAGGATCGGCCAGGAAGACCTGGGACTGTTAGTGAAGAAGAAGGTCTTCTGGAAGGAGTACGAGAGGGAAGGCAGCACCGGCTACTTCAAGCCCTTGGTCGCCCCGATCTGGAGCCGTGAATGCCGCACTCCCAGAGGCCGCAGCACGCTCTTTGAGCAGTTCATCCCGAGCTTGATACAGACCGATGTCGCCGGAGACATCCCAGGCCGCAGATGCTACGAGATCAGGTTGTACTTCGTAGCAGGCGACCTGGGCAGCACCAACAGCACCAACAGTACCAACAGTACCAACAGTACCAACAGCAATCCAAGCAGGAGGTATCGAAGATGATAAAGGCGATAATCTTCGACTTCAACCGCACGATATATTTGCCAGAGTTCGGGATAATCCCCCGAGGGACGATTCGATTGTTGGAACGCTTGAAGAAAAAGGGCCTGAAGATGGCCTTGGTCAGCATGAGTGAAGGAAGAAAGCAGGAGATCATACGAGAGTATGGTCTTTCTTCTTATTTTTCCGTGATCAAGATGGTGAAGAAGAAGGATGAGGACGTGTTTGTTGAGGTGATGGATAAGTTGAGAGTGGATGCAGATGAGATTGCTGTGATCGGAGATCGGATCCGTTCAGAGATCACAATCGGAAACAGTTTAGGCATGCGGACAGTATGGCTGCGGCAGGGCAAGTTCAGAAATGAGATACCTATTTCCGAGAAAGAGATGCCGGACTTTGTTGTGGAGGGATTGTTGGAGGTGATGGGGATGTGATTTGGTGAGATAAGTCGAAGTATTAACAGGGAATAGTAATTAGAATTAGCTCAAATTGTATCTTATAGGTACGATTCATTGGATTTTCGTATAGTGGCGATTGAGTTAAATACAAGTTCCATTTATAAGAAGGTAAGGTTGGGGAGTTCCGTGCTTCGCACATATAGTCTCCTTCGGAGAAATTTATTATTAATAGGGGGGGTTCTTAATTAAAAAGGGGTGTTCCTTAGTCCTGACGGACATATAAAATTTTATTTCGGAATAAAAAATTTATATTTTTAGAAAGGGGTGTTTTGTCTATGAAAATCTTTCAGATATTTTTCCGCATATTTATTAAAGAATGTCTTATTCTTTATTGTAGATGAAGATTAAAGATATCTCAGAAGAGAATCGACCTAGAGAAAGATTAAAGAAGCATGGTGTTCAGGTACTTTCAGATCCAGAATTACTTGCAATAATATTCAAAACAGGTAATAAAGAAGAAAATGCTATTTCTATGAGTGATAGGCTAATAACAAGATATGGAATTGGAAAACTTAACCAGTTGTCATTGAAAGAGCTTCAAGAGATTAAAGGAATTGGTCCAGCTAAAGCAATGCAAATACTTGCTTTATTTGAATTTAACAAGCGGCATAATTTATCGAGAAAAAATGGCAAAGCTATAAAATCAGCAATGGATGTTTACGAGTATGCATCTCAAAGATTTAATTCAAATGATAAAGAGCAATTTATGATTCTTCATATAGACACTAAGAATAGAATAATAAAGGACGATATTATTTCTATTGGAACATTAAACGCTTCGATCATACACCCAAGAGAGGTTTTTAAGTCAGCAATAAGAGAAAGTTCAAATTCCATTATTCTTGTCCATAATCATCCTTCTGGAGATGCAGAACCCTCTTTTGAAGATGAAGAAATCACCAAAAAATTAGTTGATGCTGGGAAATTACTTTCGATTAAAGTCATGGATCATGTAGTTGTTGGAAATGGTCAGCATTATAGTTTTAAAGAGGAATCTACTCTGTTTCGCTAGAATCTCCATAAATCTCTAAGAATTTTTCCCTAAGAAACCCATATCTTTGCTCATCCATTTCAATGATTTTATCAATAAAATTGGTCCAGTCATCTCTTAATCCTTCAAGATTGGTAGTCTCATCAAATAATGTTTCAAATACTTCTTCCATTTCTCCAGATTGAACGATTTGATTTGGAGATCCTTGCCTATCAAAAATTCCTATGAGCATTTCTCTAATTTCTTGCTCGTCATAAAAACTGATAAGTTTAATTAGTCTTTTTCCATTTTCTAATGCTGACGCAAAGCTTGGAGAATCTAAAAAAGAGTTCATAGCTTCTTGCTTTAATTTATCCTTTAATGTGTCAGGATAATTAAGAATATCGATAAAGTCCAATATATGGTTTATAATTTTAGAATCTTCATATGATTCTTGAGATAATAGATAATTGATATCTTCTTCAGAGAAATATTGTACGGTTTTACTGCTCTCTATAAAAGCATAAATTTTATGAGATAATTGGACATTATTGAGCCCTTGTAAATATTCTAGGAGTTTCAATGATTTCTCAAAGTAGGTCTTAAACCATTGTTCATTAAAATCCTCTTCATATCTATTCACATGGGAGAGGCTATTACGTTCTGATAACAACCCTTTAAAAGATTCCTTATAATTTGGTTCAACGTTATCCCAGATATTCTTTAAATTTGTATAAATATTATTATCATCTTTAATACAGCAAAAATCAAAACAATTATTGACAGAAACATTTCCTCGCTGAAGCTGATTATTAAAATCATCAGGTAATGACATACCCAAAACATTTTTTTGAAAAAGCTTTTCATAGATGAATAGAATTATGTTCTTCCATACCAACACAGTAGCATATTCCCATAACCCATTGTCAATTGATCTTTCTAACTTAGTTCTATATTTTTGGGAATGAAATACATAAGAAAAAAATTTATCTAGATCATATTCATTTTGAGCCATGTTATCTTAAACCTTCAATTATTTCATTAATTTTTTCTATCTCATTAGGGGCAATTAGTACAAATTTCTTTTTTAAAATATGTTTAGCAGACTTAACATAAGATTCCTTATATTTTTTTGTAGAAATTAGTATAAAATAATCAAATTCTTTTTTGATATCCTGTAAATTTATAAGTGGATCATCTGACCTATCTTTACATTCGATGAATATCTTCTTAGTACCCTTTATTAAAATTAAATCTGCTTCGGGCATATTTCCAATTTTTATACCCACATCACAAACATAACTTTCTTTTAACAGTTTCCAAACATACCACTCTAACCAATAACCCTGTCCATCTTTAATGAATTCTTTTAGATCATCACAGGGCAATATTTGCATTGATATATAGATAAGCTGCTTACAATTTGAACAGAAGGAATTTAGTTTTTTATCCGAACTTATAATTTCAAAGTTCCCACAATTAAAGCATTCTTTAATAGGAGAAATTGTAAATATGTTCGGCTGACCTCTAAAAAAGGTTTCAAAGAAATCTTTTAAACAAATATCAAAAGTAGGTTTGAAATCTTCTCTTTTCAGTGATGTGTTCTTTTTACATATGGGACATCTTATTTTTTTTGGAAATTTCTCATCTAAAAAACCATAAACATGATGATTACTTAAAAAATTGCCACACGTACATTTTGCTTCAAAAACTAAAGACGTTTTAGACTGTTCCAATAAATACTTTAATGGTTCAATGGCTTTTTCTGAATTTTCAAATTGTGTTTTTAAAAAAGAATTGAAGGCAACTCTTACTGAAGGGTGGAAACTCATAAACCTAAATACGTCATTTGAAGAAATTGATTTTTCAAATTTAATTATTTTCTTTCCTGATTCTGATCTCTTTAACTTCCCAGTGAAAAAAGAAGTTAATTTTTTTGAGATAGTCATCTAAGTACCTCGCCAACCACACCGCCTACAATAATATACAGTCACATATCTATATCTACCATAAGGTCCCTTTATCTTAATTTTTCCTGCTTTGTGTAGCGGTCCTCTGCACCTTGGACAATAAGAATAAGCCATATTATTCACCCCAAACCTCTGCAATCTTATCCTTAATCTTCTTCTCAAAAATTTCAATCAATTGTTTATTAGAATCAACAAGTTTCTGCTCTTCTACAATCTTTGAAACGATTTCTTTTTGAGTTTCAATCGGTGGAAGAGGAATTTTAATTTGCTTAATTTCTACTAAATGTAAATTAGTTACAGTTCCTGATTTTGAATGAGCTGTTGCTTGTTTAAATGCTACTGGAGAATTCATAAATATCTCAAAATATTTTGAATCTAGAATATCATGTTTGGGTTTTAATAATGCTAAACTTACAAAAATGCTGAATTCCCAATCCCAATCAATAACTTTTGCAACTCCTATTGTTCCATTCTTAGAATATAAAATATCTCCTTTCTCAGGATTACATCTTTTTATTAATTCTTTATATTCTTTTTTAGATATATATTTTTTGGAATCATTTGAATTAGTTAAATCAGTTACTCTCCAAAATGGGACTCCTGAATCTGTATATTTTGGTGTTGAATGAGTTCCGTCAGTTATTTTTGTAGTTACTTCTTTTAATTCTTCAACATCCCAATCACTCTCAATCTTAAAACTAGGCTTGTAACTCTCAACAACTTTCTTTGCTCCACTAATAATATTCTGATAACTTTCAATCTCTTCAACAATTCTTTCCTGAACTTCAAGAGGTGGAAGAGGGATTTTCGCTTTTTTTATTGAGAGATTAATTCCACCTATTCCTCCATCAACTTTAAATCTTAGAATTTCCCTATTTCCCAATTCTGATTGAACTATTTTATAGAGATAGTAAGGATTTAACAATCTTTTATCTTTTGAACGCAGAATAAAAACATGCTCATTAACCGCTCCCTTTCTAAACGGAGGATTTTTCGGATAATATCCAACTTTTCCTGTTGTTGCACCATCTTTTACAATTAAAACGTCTTCTGGCTCTAATTTGCCCCTTTTTAGATTTTCATAATATTCTTCTGGAATGTATTTTGGTGTTGAAAAATTGAAACTTCCATCTGAATTAATATGGGCTCCACCAATACTATAAACTCCTTTATTAACAGCTCCACCTTTAGGTCTTGAACCATTGAAAATCTTACAAACGTCCCCCAATTCAACCAAATCCCAGTTACCATCATAAATCGCTTCTTCCTTATATCTATCTCCTGAAAGATTATAATCTTGGTCTGCAATCTTTTCTTTAGGAACAATATGAGCAATTGTTTTTTCAAACTTTTCTAATTTAGGCTCAATTCCTTCTAAAACTGCATTCTGATAATCCTGTAATACTTCTAAAGCCAAAGGCAAGTCATTCTCTTTTATTTCTCGTCTTTGAGCTCCTAAATTATAGCCATCTGCTTCAACTTTTACAAACAGAACATCAGAAGATTTCTTAGCAATTTTCTTATCTAAAAACAATATTGAAGTCTTAACTCCTGAATATGGGTTAAACACTCCAGCAGGTAAAGAAACAACTGCATAAAGAGAATTATCAACTAACATTTTGCGAAGCTGTTTATATGTAGAACCACTTTGAAATATTATTCCTTCTGGAACAACTATACCCGCTTTTCCATCATTATTAAGATGCTCATGCATATAATCTACAAAAAGTACTTCTGCTCTATTGGATGAAACTGAAAATCTCTTATGAGGTCTGATTCCACCTTTTGGCGTCATAAATGGCGGATTTGCTAAACACACATCAAACGTTTCATCCCATTTTTCATCAGAAGTTAAAGTATCATACTCATATATTGACGGATTCTTAAACCCATGCAAATAAAGATTAACTAAAGATAATCTAACCATGTCAGGTGAGATATCATAACCAACAACATTTTCAACTAGTTTCTTTCGCTCATCAGGTGTAAGAGTATTTTTTCCTTCATGCAAATGCTTTTCCAAAATATGCTTATATGCTGAAATCAAAAATCCAGCAGTTCCACAAGCAGGATCTAAGATTGTATCGTTGAGAGCTGGATCAACAACATCAACAATAAACTCAATAATATGTCTTGGTGTTCTAAATTGCCCTGCATCTCCTTGTGAACTCATTACAGAAAGCAAATACTCAAAAGCATCTCCTAATCTTTCAGAATGGTCATAAGTAAAATCGTCAATTATTTTTAAAAAACTCTTCAAAGTTGAAGGATCTCTATAAGGCAGATATGCATTTTTAAAAATATCCCTAAATAATTGAGGTGCATGAGGATTCTGATTCATACTCTGTATTGCTTCACCATACAAATTGACAAGTTCAAAACCACTTAAAGAAGCATCCATTAGCTTATTCCATGCATATTTAGAATATGAGCCTGTAAAAAATTTAGCTTTTCCCCCCAATTCTTCAGATTTTTTATCCATGTCATCCATAAATTTGTAGATTAACGCAATAGTAATCTGCTCTATCTGAGATTTAGGATCTGGTATCTTTCCAACAAGAATATCTCTTGCAGTATCTATTCTCCTTTTTGTCTCTGTATCAAGCATTATTTCAACACCTTCCAAAATCCTGTTTTTTTGCTACCTTCTCTTGCTATTCTTCCCTGTTCTTTTAATTTATTAATAGTGTATTGTGCTTTATAAGGGGTTATTTGTAGTTTTTTAGCAATTTCAAGAATGCTTAGAGAAGGGTTATTATGTAATAATTCGATCATTTCAACGATTCTTTTATCTTTATTTGTGGTTTTATTTGTGGTTTTATTTGTGGTTTTGGAAAAACTACGATTAAAAGGAAAAGTGATTTTATACCAGTCAAAATCGCCTTCAACAATCGGAGTTTGACCATATTGTTTTTTCCACCCCTTAAACATTTTATCAAAACCACTCCCGATGTTCTCTGAGAATTTAACAAACCTAAATATTTTTGCTAATATTGGATTTCGGGGTTGCGAAAAATCTTCTTTTAAAATTAAGTCAATCTTTTTAGGTAACGCCCCAGGGTTAAAAAACTCAAATCTGTTACTAAAGACCCTGATGCGCGCATTTCCACTGCTGAAATAGTCTGTGTGAATAAGTAAATTAACTAAAGCTTCCCTAATTGCCTGCAAGTGTGAGGGATCATCATCACGTATTCCTTGCTTCATGGAAAAAGGAATCTCTACTTTTTTACTTAACCGTTCGTAAATATCAAAAAACGTATCAAATATATTTTTCTCAGAAGATATTCTGAATGAATATCTTGTTGGAGCATCTTCATAAGAAGTTCCTGGCACTTCTAGATATTCAATGCGGTAATTGTTAAGTTCAGAGGCAAGAGCATCCTCGTCCCCAAAGATGATTAAGCCGCCATATGTAATTTTGCCATTCTTAATTACGCCAAGTTTTTCTAAAAACTGTTTTTTATCTACTGCATTATATCGGTGCCCTGGATTTACAAGACTAAAATAATTTCTATATCTTTGAATACTTTCACTATCGAGAGCACTTAAACCTAACTTTGTGATTTCCTTATCTTTTTCTTCAAAAGATGCCAATCGGTAGAAACTATCAACTTCCTCTTTTGTTGCCCGTTGATCACCGCTTCCTGTCCTGATAAAAGTGTTCTTTTGAGAGTTAAAATAGACCGGTTTGTCTCTTGGGCTTTTTTGTGGAATATAAAATGAAAGTACCCTTCCTTCTTTAAATTTGTATATTTTTGATTGGGCCTCTATGATCTTATTGAACTTACCGCTTCGTAAAGTAGAAAGGAAATCCTGCTCAATTTTTTCGGGGTTTTTAATTCCAATGACATCATATTTATTTCCAGATTTTCGAATACCGAAAATTAACCACCCCCCGCCAGTATTTGAAAAGGCAGAAACTGTCTCCCAACTATTCTTAGGTATTTCAGATTTTGCTTCTTTAACTTCAAAATCTTCCCATTCAATATCTTCAAGTTTTTGTATTAATTCCTGCTTATCCATTTTAAGCAACACTTGCAAATATATTTAGATTAACATAATCTCTTACATAATTGATTAGATCATCTCTCCAGCCATTCAAATCTTCTAAATCTTTCATAGAGAATGCTGGGTTTGTTTCAAGTTCTGTGAAATTGCCTTCATCAATTATCTTTCTGAAAGTAGTATTCGCAATATATTCCTTCATAAACAACCTAATCGCATGGATGCATTCCTGAAGATTGTCTCTATCTGTTCCATGAAGCTCAATAAATTTATTTATTTCTTCTTCTAATAATTCATCTTTTGATTTGAATCTCTTTAATTTTCCAAATATTTTTTCAAGAACTTCTCTTAGTGTCAATCTTCTATCCAATTTTACTGCTTTTCGCAACTTGTCAAGGTTGATATACTCTTCTGGCTTATTGAATAGTTCCTTTTTTACGTATTCTTCTGCTTCACGAATATTGCCATCTTTGAACTTTTTCTTGATAAAATCATTACTTTTTACCTGATCTGCAAATGATTCAAATAATTCTCTGTCTATACGCATACCTTCTTTTCCAACTATTTTTTCTTCATAGATATTTATCTCGTCTTCCTTATGGCTTTCATAACCATCTAGAATAACGGGCTTTTCTTTCCCATCAGTCTCTTGAGTCTTAGTCAAAGCAGGAAGTTTAAGTTGTTCATCATATGGAAAATCATTTTCAAAGTATTCGCAGTTCCCAAAGAAATCAAAAAGCTTGAATTTTTCTTTTTCTATTTTTTTCTCAACCCAGCCTTCTAATTCATCTTTTATTTTATATGAAAAAGTATATTTTCTTGTTCCTCTTCCCTTAATTTGAATGAAATCAGTTGGAGAAAAAATTGGTCTTAACAAGACAAGATTTAATATGTCTTGGCAATCGTAACCTGTTGTCATCATTCCAACAGTAACACAAACTCTTGCTTTACAAGATTTATATCCTTCTAAGAATTTAGTGTGCCCTAAAAGATTATTGTTAGAAAAATTGACTGTCATCTGTTGGGCTCCTTCAATATCTGAGCTGACTTGGACTGCAAAATCAGAATTATATTTGCCAGGAAAAGCTTTCATAGCAAACTCATTCAGAATATTCGTAATCCTGGAAGCATGATTCTGACTTACACAAAAAACAATAGTTTTTCCTATTTCGCCAGATAATGGATCTTTTAGTGCATTCTCCATAAACGTCTTGCAGAATGCCTTATTAGTTTTCTCACTGAAGAATTTTCTTTCAAACTGTTTATGAAAGTAGGTTTGTTCTTCCTTTTCGCCATCTTCATTTTCAACTAAAACCGAATAGCCTTTTTCAGAGAGTAATTCTGTGGTTATATCAGTCCTCCCATCTGCAACAACCGGATTAATAAGGTACCCCTCATTTACTCCATCAATGAGTGAATATCTATATGTTGGCTCACTATTCTCACAACCAAATGTCTTATATGTATCAAGTAATTCCCTTCTTTCAATCTTTCTAGGATCATCTTCAATGAGTTTATCAGTGTCTACATGTTTAAGATAATCTTTGGGTGTTGCAGTAAGCCCTAATTTATATCCCAAAAAGAACTCAAAAACTGCCCTGCTATTCCCTCCGATTGATCTATGAGCTTCATCAGATATTACCAAATCAAAATCAGTAGGAGAGAACAAATCTTTATACTTATTAAATCGAATAAATGTTTGAATTGTAGATACAACAATATCTGCTTTTTTCCAATCTTCCCTATTTTCTTTGAAGATTACTGTCTTAAAATCATTGCTCAGATACTTCTTAAAATTCTTGTATGCTTGATCTTCCAGCTCCAATCTATCCACTAAGAATAAAACCCTTTTTGCATTTTTTGTTTTTAGGAATAATTTAATGACTCCAGCAGAAATAAGGGTTTTTCCTGTTCCTGTAGCCATTTCAAACAAAAACCTATTCTTATTCTCTGAAACTGCTTTCTGGATACTATGTATTGCTTTTAGCTGATATGGTCTAAAAAAACGAAGTCCTGTTTTATCAATAAATGATTCTCTTTTCTTTTTGTTTGCATAGTCAGGATCAGTTTGGTAATCTGGTTTTTGAGAAACAGCTATGTAGTCAGATTTAACCTTTTCTTTCACTAATGTATTTTTATTAGGCTCATATTTTTTTCTTGAACCTAAACTTTCAGAAGTAGGAAACTTTGTTATTATCTGCGGATTTCCAATATCCAAATCCCAGAAATAATGTAGATTGCCATTTGATAATATTACATACCTAACATTGAGGCTTTTTGCATAAGTTCTTGCTTGTTCTTTGCCCACTAGAGGATGTTTATCTTCTGATTTTGCTTCTAATAAAGCAATAGGAAACCCATTTTCATCTAGTAATGTAAAATCAGTATAACCATTTCTTGTTTTTTCGAAATTTTCACCCAATTCTTCAAAATGCTCTTTCACAATTTTTACATTTTGCTCTAAAACAATATTTGCAGGCTTATTTCTTACTTTAAAGAACCTCCAACCTGATTCTTGGAGTAATTCATTAATCTTAATTCTTGCCTTAGCTTCTTTCTTTCCCATATTTATCTTCCAAATCTTTCTTCATTAACGATTTAACTTTCAGGATAAAACCATATGATTTTCTTCACAGTATTCTTGATATTGTTTATAAATATCTTAATCTAAACTCAAAGCTACTGTTTTCCTCCCCATATGGATTGATATAAACACATTTATATATAAATTTATTTGCTAAAAAGACAAAACTTCCTTAGATATTTGTTCTTGACAGCTCACTTTGTTCGCATTGATTGAACCTAACTCCCCAATGCTACGCACATATTCACTCTCTGCGGTCGAATTGACTGGAAATGGAAATTTTTCGTTGCGGATGTTGGTTTTTCAGGACTACGTTTCATTCGTATCGGGAAACATATTGAACAGGAATTATACCAAAAACCAACAAATATCCAAAAATTTTATTAATATATGATTTCACTGCATCCCCCACGATGCCCCAAAAATTCTCCCCTTCATCATTGAGTCTCCTCAAGGACTGCCCCCGCTGCTTCTGGCTGCACTTCAACCGCGGCATACGCCGTCCTGCAGGCATATTCCCGTCATTGCCGTCTGGCATGGACAGGATCCTTAAGGCTCATTTCGACGGTTTCATGCAGGACCGCGTTCTCCCGCCAGAGCTGAAGCATCTGCAGGAGGAGGACATTGCTCTCTTTGATGACAATGATCTTCTTGCTGTCTGGAGAAGCAACTTCCACGGCATCCAATGGACAGATGAGCACGGCAATCTCTTCCGCGGAGCGGTTGACAACATCTTAAAGAAGGGAGACAAGCTGATAGTCCTCGACTACAAGACCAGGGGATATCCTCTAAAGGAAGACACTCATGAGCATTATCAGGATCAGATGGACATCTACAACTATCTTCTCCGAAAGAACGGCTATGAAACAGAGGATTACGCATATCTCATATTCTACCATCCTAAATCAGTATCACAGGATGGAAGTGTCATCTTCAACACAGATCTGATAAAGCTTCCGATAGACATATCCAATGCAAAAGACATATTCAGAAGAGCTCTCGAATGCTTATCCGGCCCTATTCCTGATGCATGCGAAGAATGCGACTACTGCAAGTGGACAAGGGACTGCAACGGCAATTTTTAGATATTTTTTCTCTTTCTTATGACTTCCAGTATAATATTTAAGAAAATGCAAACATCATTATAGCAATCCCCCCAAAACCTTTATATCCCACCTCTTCCTCTCATCTCCCCAAGATGCAAGACAAGATCAACATCAACTGCGACGGCGGATCAAGAGGCAATCCAGGTCCGGCAGCGATAGGCATAGTGTTGTGGGATGAAAACCACAAAAGGATTGGCCAGTACCGCGAGTACATCGGCCAGTCGACCAACAACGTGGCAGAATACCGCTCGCTCATAAAGGCATTGGACCTGGCAGCATCCCACACGAGAGGCGAGGTGCATGTGTTCATGGATTCAGAGCTGGTCATCCGCCAGGTCAAGGGGATCTACAGGGTCAAGGCAAGGCATCTTCAGCCTCTTTTGCAGAAAGTGAAGTCAAATGAGAAAAGGTTCACAAAAGTGATCTACAACAGTGTCAGGAGGGGCAACTCCTACCAGGTCCACGCAGATGCCCTGGTCAACCAGGCTCTTGACATGCGCTGATTAAAGATACGCCTCAATCCTCTTTTTCGATTTCTGCCCCAGATTCCCAGGATCTCAGATGATAAGGCACGATCCCTCAGATGTCATCTTCATCGCAGCCGTCCTGGCAGAGTGTGCAGCAATATGGTCAGATGAATGGCATTTTCTTATGCAGAACAAGATTAAGATATTGAGTTCTCAGCAGATCATAGCTCAATATAAAAAAAATAAAAAAAGTAATCCCCTGCAAATCGCCTGGATCAGCCAGCCTTTCGTATCCCTGGTCCTTCGACAGCGATGCTGTGCTTTGCCTTGTACTCAAGGCTTTCTTCGACTGCCATCTTCCCGCAGATATTGACCTCGAATCCGAGGTTCGTCGCCATCTCTGCAAGCCCGATCATCATGACATTGGCAGACACAGCATCCGGAGCATACATGACAGATATGTGGTTCGACATGTGTCCTGCCATGAGCTCGTCCCTGGAGATTCCGTACATCACAGCCTCGTCCAGCGGCCAGTTCCGCGAGACTGAGCTCCACATCCTCTCTGTCTCGTCTTGATGCATGTTGATTGATCCGCATCTCCCAAGGTCCATGTACTTCTTGCCCTGGATCATGTACGCCCTGGCCCAGATCTGCTCACCGCTTCTGGCAAGCCCTTCAGTGCATATGCCTCCTTCAGGGAAATACTTCCATGCATGCCTGCGTGCCTTGTATCCTGCCCAGGACTGTTCCCTGCTATACCTTCCTTGCTCAGTATGTTCAGCCGGCATGTTTCCTGACAGGTTGAATGCAGCGACATGCGCATTCATCTCCTTGATTTTGCGTCCCTTGTATGTTGCAGGCTTCTCTGGCGTTGCAGTCATCATGTCGCTCCATCTGACATCATGCCCTGTCGCGACCCATTGCCGTGGATCATAGAGCTCCTGATAAAGTGTCATGTCACCGCCCATGTGTTCGACAAGTCCCCTGACTCCCATGTCAGGTCCTGCTGCCTCAGCAAATTCTTCCATGAAAAGCGTCTCAAGAAGCATCCCAATATCTGCCTCGTTTCGAAGAGGCATCGACAGCCCTTCCCGGAATACTGATCCGTCAATGATAACTGGCGGTCTTGAAGGGCTGTTGCATGTAGCTTCTGGATCATCAGATGAAGAATGCTCAGGATTCATTCCTGTCTGGAATGATATCGTGCCGGCTCTCCATCCCCGCTCAGCAGCCCATCTGACATAAGCGCCGTACATCTGCCCTGCCTCGACCACCATGAAATCAGTGATCTCTTCTTTCTTGTCATGTCCAACCTGCAGGTCATATCCCCTGTCTGTCTTCCATTTCATATACCCTCTTGCTTCATCCTCTGGTATCTGGTGCATCCTTGCTATAAGCTCTGCCTGGGTCTTCACATCGAGCCTGACACCGCTTCCCTCTAGGTCCCTGTGGTTGAGATAAGCATTCAGCATTCCCATGCAGCATGGGTCCAGCACCCCTAATATCCGCGGATTGGACCGAAAATCAGCTGCAAGGCTCCTGCCCAGCTCAATAGCAGGCCCGAAATCCTTATATGTATCAGGATCGTACTTCTGCTTGTATCCCCTAAGTCCGCTGTGGTCTATGCTCCCTGTACGCACGAACTCGCCCATCCAGTTCACTGCATGTTGATCCTTGAATTGTTCTGAGCTCCAAAGAAAGTTGATGTTCTCGATTCCGGTCATCATTGCGATCACTGACCGAAGCCCCATCGCTCCCACAAGCCCTGGATCAGCTCCGCTGTAGTTGGAAGCGATCAGTTTTTGGCCTGGATGCTCCCACATGTACGGTCCGGTCAGGTCATTGAATGACCATTGTGTGAGGAATGCAGCCACTGCATCGCCAGGATCGACCCTGGAAAATATCTCCCTTGCCTGTTTTGGGTCCTGTATGAACCCATGCCCGTATCCTTCCGCAACCTCAGGATGCAGCCGTGTAAGCTTTATCCCGAGCCTGTCGCATAAAGCCCTGAACTGTCTTTCCCCTTCCATCTGGGACTCCTGTCCAGCCAGGTTTGCATCAGTCCTCCCGTCGCCAGGTGCATAATACTTGATCTCTTTTACAACTCCTGTTTTTCCTACTGCTCCAAAATCAGTTACCATGTTATCTAGACCTCCAAAATCTTATAGAATTTTGGTCTTATGACAAGCAGGATCCTTGGTGTTTCTTTGTTATTGTAGAATTGTGTCGTTTTATATCACTCTTGCATAAGATCAAACAGATTCAAGGGGAAAGAAGGCCCAAAATATAAACCTTTTTGTCATTTCCCTCTTATTTTTGCCTTTATTTTGTGACAAAACCAACATTTTTACATTATCCAATCCACAATCTGCTGCAAAAATGCCGGCAAGAGAAAGCATTCCCGCAAATAATAAATACAACCTCCCCCTACCATTGCTCAGGTTACAACATGGCTGAGCGCATAAACACAGGCGGAACCACCAGGATAGTCCGGAACAAGGAGGACGACAGGAGGGTTCGGGCAGAGGACACATCCTCCACAAGGCAGTTCAAGCAGGGTCTTCGGAAATGGCAGGACCAAAAGGAATTACGCAGGGCTCATGAGAAAAAGAACAAGCGCATGGTCATGCTGTTCATACTCATTCTGATAATAATCGCGGTCGCGCTTCTTATATACAGGTACTGGCTTTGATTTGAGCTGTCTTAGAAGTGATTTTTGTGTATGAGGTTTAGTATTATACTAATCTATGGCTTTTGGAACAGCACTCTTTGATTCAAAAGATTTAAATATCTCTCGCCTACAACAGATTTCACAATGCAGCTTCCCTCAGATGCCCTTAGATACGTAATTTTGATCTGGATATGCATATTCGTCTTCTATGTTGCGTTCTCGCTGAGCAGCGCTCCAGGCACACAGGAGATACCGCCAGATGAGGCAAGGGAAGGCACGATGCAGCTCACCTGCGGTGTCTCTGTCGAGGAATACATCTCGATCTCTTCAGAAAACTCCTCGTTCTGCCCAGAAGGCCATGAGATTGCAGCTTGGGACGGAAAATACATCCCTGGCTTCGCTGACAGGCTAAGAGGCATGCTCGTTCCGGGAATAATCTGGGCTGTCGTGCTTGTCATTCTGATACTGACTATCAGGGTAAGAAAGCAATGACTTTTGATGCTTTTCCATCTCACTTGAAATTCTTTCAAATAATCATAGAAAATGCATATAAAAAATAATGGTTCCTTTTGATTAGATGATGTCAGCTTCCATGATTGATGTAAAAACCAAAAAACAATATACAAGATATATCTTACATATCTTGTAAGTGGTTGAAATGGAAGATATGATTGAATTGGGAAGGATCAGTTCAAGAGGTCAGATTGCAAAGATTAATGCCTTGGATGTCCTGAACACTCTGGAGTCATTCATGAGCATATCAAAAATTGTGGTTCCAAAAAAAAGTATGATGTAATTAAGGAGGATCCACATGACAATAAGATTCTTTAGTCTGCAAGAGCAGGAAATGTTGATTTTATTATATCGCAGGATAAGCACATTTTGCGGCTGAGAAGCTATAATTCTGCTAGGATACTAAAACCCGGCGATTTCTTAAAGATAATCTCATGACACCTCTATCCGATCATCCGCTGCAAGAACTCTCCGGTCGCTGAGCCAGAACATTTCGCGACCTGTTCCGGAGTTCCTTCGCAGATCACCCTGCCTCCAGAATCACCGCCTTCTGGTCCAAGATCGACGATCCAGTCCGCAGACTTGATAACATCAAGATTATGCTCGATTATGACAACAGAGTTTCCCTTAGAGACCAAGTCATTCAAAACCTTGATCAGCTTCTTGATATCATGGAAATGCAGCCCGGTTGTCGGCTCATCCAGAAGATAAAGTGTCCTTCCGGTAGCCTTCTTCGATAGCTCTCTTGTAAGCTTGATCCTCTGCGCCTCACCGCCTGAAAGCGTGACAGAGCTCTGCCCGAGCTTGATGTATTCCAGCCCGACTCTCTGCAGGAGTTTCAGCTTGTTTCTGATAGAAGGTATGTTCTCAAAAAGAGCGAGAGCCTCCTCGACCGACATCGCAAGCACGTCAGCGATCGACTTGCCTTTGTACCTGACCTCGAGAGTCTCTGAATTGAACCGTGTCCCTTTGCATTCCTCGCACTCCACATAGACGTCTGGCAGGAAATTCATCTCGATCTTGATCACTCCATCGCCTGCGCAGGCCTCGCATCTTCCGCCTTTCACATTGAACGAGAACCTGCCTGGTCCGTATCCCCTGACCTTTGCCTCAGACATGCTCGCGAATAGCTTTCGTATCTCATCGAACACTTTTGTGTATGTAGCAGGGTTGGACCGCGGCGTCTTTCCGATAGGTGACTGGTCTATCACGATGACCTTGTCGATCGGCACATCTGACTCGATCCTTTTGTGCTTCCCAGGAACATCTTTGGAGTTATGAAGCGACCTCATCATCGCCTTGAAAAGTGTCTCGTATATGAGAGTGGACTTGCCAGAGCCAGAGACGCCTGTAACAAGGCTCAGGACTCCGATAGGGATCTTCACATCGATATCTTTCAGGTTGTTTTCAGTTGCACCGATCACCCTGATGAATTTATCGGACTTTCTCCTGGATTTCGGGACCTCGATGACCTGCTTTCCTGAAAGATACTGCCCGGTCAGGGATTTCTTGTTCTTCTCGATCTGCTTCGGAGTTCCCACAGCTACTATATCTCCTCCATGAACCCCTGCTCCAGGTCCCATGTCTATCACATGGTCTGCTGCACGTATAGTATCCTCGTCATGCTCAACAACAATAAGAGTATTTCCCAGGTCTCTTAGCCTGTGCAATGTATGGATAAGCTTTGCATTGTCCCGCTGATGCAGCCCGATTGATGGTTCATCCAGTATGTACACGACGCCCATGAGATTCGAGCCGATCTGGGTAGCAAGTCTGATTCTCTGCGCCTCGCCGCCTGAAAGCGTGCCGGCAGACCTGGACAATGTCAGGTAAGAAAGCCCTACCTTGTCCAGGAAATCCAGCCTTTCCCGAATCTCTTTTAGTATCTGTTTTGCGATCTCAGCTTTCTTTGGATCAAGTTTCAGTCCAGAAAAGAACCCGATAGAGTCCTTGATTGACATGTCTGTGACCTCGATTATGGATTTGCCTGCAACTTTCACAGCCAGCACCTTGTCTTTCAGCCTCTTTCCTTCGCATACAGGGCATGGCAGTATCCGCATGAATTTCTCCAGTTCCCTTCTTCTGTAATCAGACTGTGTCTGATGATAGAGCCGCTCTGACTGCGGTATCAGTCCTTCCCATCTGCCCATGCTGCTCCAGCTGGTATCACCGTCCCGCATCTTCATGTTGAACCTGATCTTGTGGTCTGAACCGTACATCAGTGCATCATACTGTTCTTTTGAAAGCTCTTTGATTGGAGTGAACACTGAGAATCCGTAATCCTTTGCAACAGCCCCGAGATACTGCCCTCTCCATCCGTCGATAGCATTCCTGTATATCCTCACAGCCCCGTCGGCTATAGATAGTGAATCATCAGGTATGATAAGGTCAGGATCAAACTCCATCCTGATTCCGAGGCCGTGGCATTCTTCGCACGCGCCGAATGGAGAATTGAATGAAAACATCCTGGGCTGCAGTTCCTCGAAAGCCATCCCGCAGACAGGGCATGCCATATTAGCAGAATAAAGCTTCTCCTCATCTCCGGATACAGCGATCAGGAGTCCGTCTCCCTTCAATAGAGCATTCTCGCAGGCCTCTGCCAGCCTTGAAGAATCAGAGACATTCAGCCTGTCCACGACAACCTCTATATCGTGTTTCTTGTACCGCTCCAGTTTGACCTTCTCGTCTGTCCTCTGGATCTTGCCGTTCACCCGCACCCGCATGAATCCTTCCTTGTTCAGGTCCACGAGCAGTTTTTCATATGTCCCTTTCTTCTGCCGCACGATTGGCGCGAGTATGATGACATCCCCTGACATGTCCTTGGATATCCTGTTAGCGATCTTCTGCGGGCTTTGTTTCTCTATAAGTATGTCATGTTCAGGGCAATGAGGATCACCGACCCGTGCAAAGAGCAGCCTGAAATAATCATAGATCTCAGTCACTGTCCCTACAGTAGACCGTGGGTTCTTCGAGGTTGTCTTCTGCTCGATTGATATCGCCGGTGACAGCCCGTCGATAGAATCCACGTCCGGCTTGTTCATAAGCCCCAGGAACTGCCGTGCATAAGCAGACAATGACTCAACATACCTCCGTTGTCCTTCAGCATAGATGGTATCGAACGCAAGCGTAGACTTCCCAGACCCAGACAATCCGGTTATCACGATAAATTTATCTCTAGGCAGAGTTACGTTGATATCTCTAAGATTGTGCTCTCTAGCTCCTTTGATGACAATATCCTTCATTTTATTTTATTTGCCCTTCCGAAGCGCAGAGAGCGACCGTGAATCTTTGATTCACGCGTATGCTCTCTAGCTCTTTTGATGATTATATCCTTCATCCCATTCCGAAGAATTTTCAACTCTTTATAAAAGTTTATAGATTAAAATATGCTTCAATCGAAGGATATGATTATTGATTAAAGATAATAGACAACAGAAATCTTTTGATATCTTAAAATTCGTGGGATTATGCTTTTTCCCTGCTTAAAATTTAAAAATCAGCACATGATTCCTGGACTTATGTACTCGCAGTCACAGTTGGCAGAAGATTACAACCATATGCTTAGGACAACCGGGATTAAAGAATTGCAAAGAGGTATTCAATCAGCTGATGCAGCAATATACTCAGGAGGTTATCGCAACTGTAATGGTTGTATTCTTTTCGGCCTTGATTCGCCAGTATCTCCTGGTATGAAAGACGCGAGCATAGTATCCCAAAAAGTTGTTCTGACACATTATGGTGCTTCTGACAGGGAAAAGGCTTTGGATAAAGAACAGGTTGAATCATATCTTTCAGATGCAGTATCTATGGTTCTGGGTTCTGGGCTCGATCACATGGTCGCTGCAGTTCTGGCTGGAGACAACACTCATTTCCAGGCAATACTAGATTTTATCAGGCAAAGCAAGATACCTATATTTGGGGCATATTGTGACTGTTCACCCGATGACCCATACAGGATTGTGCACAGGCCAAAAAAGGATCTGGTCGTGACCACAGACCCGCTAAAAGCACTGATCAGGGTCAATGGCCAAAGATATTTAAGCCTGACCTGAATATTTCTGTAGATAATTATAGAATAACAGGCCAAAAAAGCATACAGACAAAGAGATCGAGCAGGCAAAACAGGAAGCTTACAAGATTCTGAGCAATAATCTCAGATGATACCAAAAATTCTTGACCGAAACATATATAACCCCTGGATAATCGTCCTTTGGTCATGCCAGGCCCGATATGCGTATCATTAGGATGCCTCTGGAGCTGGACAAGGTCCGATAACAGGGCAGAACTGCTGCACTATTTGATGGACCTGGATATTGATGGGATAGAGATCGGTACAGCAAGACTAAAAGAGCTTTTCGCATTCAGTTGCGATGAGGATCAGAGGAGATGGCTTCGTTCCCTCAGATATCTATCTATCCATCCTGGTTATGATGTAGGGAAACTTTCTGATCAAGAAGAGCTTTTGAGGATCTATCAGAGGATAGAATCATTATACGATGATCTTCAGGCAGATCAGCTCATCCTGCATCCCAACCATCTTCCAGAACCTGGGTTTCTGGGTAAATTCAGATTCATAGTGTCTACAGAGAACATATACAGTCCCAAATACAGTCTAAGAGAGATTCGAAGGGTCCTGGATTCCTATCCTGGGATGGGCCTCTGTCTTGATCTTTCCCATGCTTATCTATTTTCAGAGCATGAGACTGCAGATCTTGTGGGTGAATTCAGGGACAGGATAACCCAGCTGCATCTAAGCGGAAGCTTGATGGGTAAGGACCATGTTTCCTTAAGACAGGCAAAACCAGGATTCTTCAGGTCAATAAGCCCTGCGCTAAGCCTCAAAGTCCCGGTCATAATTGAGTCTGACCTAAGGAAAAAAAGCAAGAGATATCTGACTCAAGAGATAGCAATGGTCAAAGAGTTGTTAAAAAAGCAATGAAAACGATCCAAGCATCTTGAAACATTTGCAATCTTACAAACCTAAAACAAGATTCTTTCTATCCCGCGTCTTAAATTCTTCAACAAAATTGCATCTTCTCCGAAAATCTCCCAAAAACACTCTTTAATCTCCCTGACATCTCTTCTCTCATAGAAAAGATGATGATAATGCAAGATGCCCCTGATTCAGAAAAGACCGATGAAAATAGATATGCCTGGCACATGCCAAACGACCCTTTCGACCTGTTAGAGTCTGTGCGTCCTGCAGCAGGCACGACCAACCTGGTCTGCATAGACAATACCATAAAAGAGCTCAACCATGGCCAGAAGCAGTTCAATCGTCTCAGGAGGATAGGGAATTCTAAGGCATACCGCGGTTTTGTCTCATTGAAGGATCGGGTCAGAAAGGTGCTCGGAAAAGAGCCAACAGTCGGAAACATCTACGAGATATTCAGGAGACAGCAGGCAACAGTCCGAAGGCTAAACGATCATCTCCAGAGATCGATAGATTCCTACCAGCGTCTTTTGCCGAGGTTCCAGCAAGCAAATGACGAGATGTTTGAGGCAACAGCAGCCGAGGCCCATAGAAAGGCAGACCTGGAGACCAATCTAAAGGCATCATTCCAAAGATACCAGCAAAGAAAAGAGGTCTTTGACTCGACCTCAAAGCATGACATAGATGATTATTTCAGCAGCCTGCAGTCTACCCTGGCAGAGCAGCGCAGCGCTATGGCAGCAGCCTGCGAACTGAAGATCTGTGCAGATACCCATGAATACTATGAGAGCCAAAATGAGGTTATGGTCCCTTTCGAGCGCCTGATAACAGCCCAGATATTCCATGCAAGGATAATGTCCAACCGCACCCGCCTTTATCAGGACACCCTTGACCGTTTTCTTGAGGCATGGCAGACAACAGATGACCTTGCAAAGACAATAGCATATCTGGGCACTGGTGTTGCGCACCTGGCATCCTACAACCAGGAGATAAACCAGCATTTCACAAGATCGATCCAGACCATAGTATCTGTTGCTCAGCACAACCAGGGTCTTGACCTGCTCGGACCTCAGGCCCAGTATCTTGCCTCTCAGATCTCAGCAGCCTCAGGCTCTTTCGACAAGCCTGGCTACGAAAGATGAAAAAAAAGGATCTTTCCCTGGAAGCTATAGCTGCGTTTGAACAAAGAAAGAGTCTTTCTGAATACACTGCCCTCCACAAGAGCCTGATCTACTGGTCCCAGAGGCTGGATAACACCTGCCCTTTGTCAGAAACAGAGCAGAGAAGCCTCCATCATTTCTGTATCGCTCTGCAGGCCCAAAACTCACGACCACAACCCTTCAACGAACCGGATTATTGTCCTGGCAGCATCCATCCTGCAGCCGCCGCGGCCCAGGAAGCTGCAGCCTACATCTACACAGCGCTTCAGAACCGAAACTACCTGATCGCATCCGAGCTATTCTCTGAATCCCGGGAGCTGGGCCAAAACAGATCAACAAGAGCCCTAAGAAAGCAAAAGCAGAGATTATCTGGCTATTGTTCTGAGTTCAGAGCCATCCAGGGCATGATTGATCAACAAAATATTTATAATCCAGTCTGATCCAAATCCTCAGCATGAGAAAAAACCACGTCTCAAGGATACTAAATACAAGGGAAAAAAAAGCGATCAACCAGATGCTCATGCAGCAATGGGGGACAGACCTTGGAAAAGACTATGTTCTCATGAGCAAGTCAAAGGACAAGCTAAGCATTGCAAAGCGTTCAGCATTTGACATCCCTTTTGAGCATATGCGCGTGGATTCTTTCGGCTTCTATTTCGGCCAGGTCCTGGAGCAGGGCAATGCCATCCGCCTGTCTATCGAGGGAAGCCAGATGCTCGGACCCAAGGTAAAGAAGAACATCTTTGATATATCCGAGGGGCAGCTCAGGCTATGGATCCGCGGCCACGACATCTTGAACATAAAAGAGGAAGAGAGGTTCGTCATTGTCCGCCACAAGGAAGATTTCTATGGGACTGGAAAGATAAAGCTGGGCAAGCTCATAAACTACATTCCCAAGACCCGAAGGATTGTGGCTGATGCTATCCTTATATCATAAAAAAACAGCATCTAGGTAAAATACTTCTTGCGTCTGCCCCGCTTTTCATAGCCTCTTAGTGAGCTTTCAACAGCGCGATATATTATCATGCACACACCGCCCCCGATTATTCCGACCAAGATCAGGACATACACAGCAGCCTGAGCACTGCAGAGATACCCCATGTTCTCGACTCTCTTTGCTACCCTCTCCTCAGTCCATTCCTCAGGGTCCTCCTGCATAAGCCTTTCTGAAACCTCAACAAGGTTCTGTTTTACAGTGCATGCGTCCGGAAGAAACGAGACAACCAAAAGAAGCACGAGGCCAACTATAAGTCCGACAGAACCGAGGACAAAAAAAAAGCTGCTCTTCATGTTCAGATCCTCCTACTGAATATCTCGTCCCCTGCATAGTGCAGGTTCCTGACAACCTTGCCGGTCTTCGCATTCCTCATCTCTTCTGCTGGCAGCATAGCCTGTCCGACAGCAAGCGCTTTTCTGTTCTTCTCATCGACTATCTGGACGATTCCGCCTTCAGCTATCCCTTCATCTATCTCGACGATTCCAGGTCGCATTATATCTGCACCAGAAACGACAAACCTGACAGCTCCCATGTCAACGACAACACAGGGCAGCGTCACTTTGCCTGACAAGACAACATGCAGTACAGGCAGGATTCCAGAATCCGAGCTAAAAAATACTGGCTGATTATCAAGAAAATAGACATCATCAGACAGAACGACATTGTCTTTTTTTGAGAAGAATTCTTCTGTTCCGAGATTACCAAGAACCTGTCTGTTCAGCTCTTTTATCTCTTTTTTGCTCAGTGTCTTTCGCATCATGTTTGGTGATTACGATTTCACTTATATATTTTCCTGATGTACGGCTGCGTTGGTTCAATCGGGCATGGTCTTGAATCCTACTGCGTTTTCACTTCGTGAAAACTCCGTCTGGCCCCGGGAATCTTTACTGCGTAAATATTCCCTCCCATGGCACAGACGGATTTAATACCATGCCCTCGCATATATCATCTCATGGCCGCAAGCTCCTTTAGCACGCCCAGGACATCAATGATCTTCGGCACATAGAAATCAATATATTTATATTCGACACGCTCGACATTCTGGAAACTAAAAACAGTCGTGATTCCTAATCTTTTTGAACACGGAAAATCCGCCTCTGGCCTGTCGCCGACATATATGCATTCCTCTGGCTTCACCCCTAGTCTCTTCGCAGACAGCAGGAATATCTCCTCATTCGGCTTCACCTTGCCCACATCATCACCCAAAGTGATGTCGTCGAACTTGTCCATGATGCCCAGCTGCTTTATCCGCTCAAGCTTGTATTTGGGTTTTCCGTCAGAATCAGTGACAATCCCCTTCTTGAGCTTTATCTCTTCCAGGACCTCAGGAACCCCTGGAAGCAGTTGGACAGTATTCTTGACCTCTTCCCAGTAGAGCTTTTCATATATCTCTGAATCAGCATATATGCACATCGCATCAAAGGTCCTCTTGAACCAGTGCTTTCTGGAATATCGGAATGTCTTGTCTGTGATCTTCCCGAAAAAATGATTGGATTCCAAAAAGACTTTCTTGAATTCTTCCTCTTTGATATTGAATTCGTCATGCAGCCATCTGGCGATATTGTCAAGCACAGCTTTTGATGACTCAGTCCATTCCTCCAGTGTATTGTCAAAGTCAAACACGACTGCCTTTATCCTGACTGGCTCGACTAAAACATTGATTTTAGCATCCGGTGATTTCATCTGCTCAATAAGCTTCCTGTCCAGGTCATTTGCGCATTTGTTCGCCCTGACAGCAAAGGTCCTCTCATCTATCCAGTCAGATGTCCTGATGATCATGTGCGTGGGATCAGAGAATTCCGGGTTATAATAGCATACCACGCTGTCGCTGACCTTGTTGCAGCTTATCGTGACCTTGATCTTGCGAAGCTTATCCTTAATCCGCAAAAAATCATTGACATCATAGTCAGATCTGATTCCGAGGATGCAGTCTCCCTGGGGTGTCAGGTAGTCGTCATGGTTGAATTCTATTGTTGTTCCGTGGGTCCCGAGCACATTCTCATGCCCAGAAGCCGAGAATTTCACTGCATCTTTTTTCATTGCAATCAGAGAAAATATGCACGATGGTCATTTATATGTTTTTTGCATTCTAATGATGGAGCAATATTCGGGTATTCATTAAAAATTGATAGGCAATCTTTAAAAACAACCATCACTTAATATAATAATATGAGAAAAACACTAAGACAGCTCGGCAGAACCATTGGAAGGTTTCCCACAGGCAAGAGAAATGACATAACAGATGTCAAGGGAATCGCAGTCGGGCATAAGACAAATATAAAAGATATTGAAGAAAAGGGCAAGAAAAGATATCTTCGTACAGGGATTACTGCAGTATACCCTTCAAAAGACATCTTCAGAAGATACATGGCAGCAGGAGCTTTTGTTTTGAACGGTATAGGTGAATTTTCAGGTATATCGCAGATAAACGACTGGGGATGGCTGACCACCCCTATTCTTCTGACCAACACGATGTCTATAGGAAAGGTTCATCAGGGTATGATATCCTACATAATGGACAAGCATCCTCATATTTTTCAGGATGTAGAGGTAGTCATCCCGCTGGTTGCAGAGACAGATGATTCCTTTCTCAACGATGTGACAGTTGACTCACAAAACTCTGCTCAGGATGCGGTTGATGCAATAGCAAGCGCCACTGCAAAAAAGGTCGAGCAGGGTTCTGTGGGCGCAGGCACTGGCATGCTGAGTTTTGATTTCAGCGGAGGTATAGGTTCGTCTTCAAGGGCACTGAAGGAAGGAAACATAGGTGTTTTGGTTCTCTCTAACTTCGGAAAGATGAGGAATTTGACGATAGACGGAAGAGTAGTAGGAAGAAAGCTTGACGATCAATACCCGAAGAAAGGCAGAAGGGAAAGTCATGGCAGTTCAGTGATAGTGATAATCGCGCTTGACATACCTCTGTTGCCTGTACAGCTTAAAAGAGTCGCCAAGCGTGCATCCATAGGTCTTGGAAGAGTGGGCTCATTTGCAGCCTCCAGCAGCGGAGAATTCGCCATAGCTTTCAGCACATCAAACAGAATCAGGAATGTGGATATTGCACAGAAAAAATACATGGATGTGACTTTCCTGCAGGATTCATTCATAGACAACATATATGAGGCAACAGCTGAATGCGTAGAAGAAGCAGTTGTCAACTCCATATTCTGTTCAGAAGGGATAGTTGCACGGAATAGATCTTGGCCTATATCTCATGAAAAGGTTTTAGAGTTGCTGGAATAGGATGGTTTATGGTCCTGCGCAAATAATAGATACAATTCAGCTCAAGGCATCCCTAAGTTTTGAGAAGAATCCGTCTCTGGGTTGTATCTCTTCCTTTGAAGTCTTTGCATAATCAAGAAGAATTTCGCGCTGTTCTTTTGATAGTTTCGTTGGAATCTGCACGATCACTTTCACATACAGGTCTCCGTGTCCGCCAGAATGCATAAGAGGCATCCCTTTTCCCCGCAGCCGAAATAGCGTATTGGTCTGCGTGCCTGCAGGGATTGTCAGCTTTGCCTTTCCACGAAGGATTGGCACCTCGATCTCATCGCCAAACACTGCCTGAAGAAAGCTGATCGGAGCGTCTGAATAAAGGTCCTCTCCTCTTCTCTCGAATATCTCATGCTCCTCTACCTCGACATTGATGTAAAGATCACCAGAACTGCCTCCGAAATTGCCTGCTTCTCCTTCGTTAGGCACCCTAAGCTGCATCCCTGTCTCTATACCTTCGGGAATCTTGACATTTATCTTCTTTTTCTTCTGCTGCTTGCCTGTGCCGTCGCATATATGGCAGTAATGCTTGATCTCCTTACCCTGTCCATGGCATTTTGGGCATTCTGCTGTCGAGGAGAACATGCCGAATGGGGTCCTTCTGGTCTGCCTCACATATCCTGATCCCCCGCACTGCTGGCATGTGCTGACATCATTTGGGTCCTCAGCGCCTGTGCC
This sequence comes from uncultured Methanosarcinales archaeon, assembly GCA_964390375.1. Taxonomy (GTDB): domain Archaea; phylum Nanobdellota; class Nanobdellia; order Woesearchaeales; family DSVV01; genus CAYMIF01. Next base: position 11,648 of record CAYMIF010000006.1, on the reverse strand, counting down.
GTCGCAATGGCTGCATCTTTCAAGCTTGTTTATCACAATGGATTTTGACGGTCCGCCCGCAGCCTCTTCAAGACTGATCTTCATGTTATAGAGTAAGTCATGCCCGCGGTTTGACCTGGACCTTCTGCGTCCTCGTCCTCCGCCTCCAAAAAAGCTGCTGCCTCCGCCTCCGAAGAACGTATCAAATATAGAATCAAAATCAAACCCTCCGCCGAATGATGCAAAATCAGAGAAATCGAATCCTCCTCCGCTGCTTCCGCCCGAGAATCCGTTGGCATCAGCTGTGCCGAACTGGTCATAATGAGCTCTCTTCTTGTCATCTCCAAGAACAGATGCAGCTTCATTTATCTCCTTGAATTTCTCAGCAGATTCAGAATTGGATTTATTCAGGTCTGGGTGGTATTTCTTGGCAAGCTTCTTGTAAGCTTTCTTGATCTCCTCTTTTGATGCGTCCTTTGACACGCCGAGTATGTCATAATAGTCTTTTTCTGCCATCGCTAGATTACCTTCCCCTGGTTATTATAAAACCAAAAAAAATTTAATAAAAAATAATAAAAAAACAGAAAGGATCAATCCTTCTTGTCTTTTTCTTCGTCTTCGACCTTGTAGTCTGCGTCGACAACTTTCTCGTCCTTCTTCTTTTTCTTCTTCTCCTTGCCTGACGATCCGGCTTCCTGGCCTGCTCCGGCAGTTGCATCTGCTCCTGCCTGGCCCTGCGCTGCCTGTTGAGCAGCTGCTGCCTTCTCATACATCTGTGTCGACACTTTCTGGATCATCTCATTGATTTCGTCGGTCTTCTTCTTGATCGCTGCGACATCCTTCTTCTCAGCTTCCATGAGCTTCTTCAGCTCATCGATCTGCTTCTTGATGCCTTCCAGCTCCTTTGAATCGACCTTTCCTTCGAAATCTTTGAAGAGTTTCTCAGATGAGTAGATCAGGGTGTCAGCATTATTGACTACCTCGATCTCTTCCTTCTTTTTCTTGTCTTCGTCTGCATGCGCATCAGCCTCTTTCTTCATTCTCTCTATCTCTTCTTCATTGAGGTTGCTGCTTGCAGTGATTGTTATCTTCTGCTCCTTGTTCGTTCCAAGGTCCTTTGCGCTTACATTCAGGATCCCGTTCGCATCGATGTCGAAAGTGACCTCGATCTTCGGCACCCCTCGGGGTGCAGGAGGTATTCCGACAAGGTCGAACTGTCCGAGAAGCTTGTTATCGTTGAACATCGGCCTCTCGCCCTGCGCGACCCTGATGGTCACTGCCGGCTGGTTGTCTGCAGCAGTAGAGAAAGTCTGTGACTTCTTGACCGGGATCGTTGTGTTTCGCTCGATCAGCTTCGTGAACACTGATCCGAGTGTCTCGATTCCGAGGCTCAAAGGGGTCACGTCCAAAAGAAGCACGTCCTTTACGTCTCCTGCAAGGATTCCGCCTTGTATGGCTGCGCCGATAGCGACAGCTTCATCAGGATTCACAGATTTATCCCCTTCCTTTCCAGTAAGGTCCTTGACGATCTTCTGAACAGCAGGTATCCTTGTTGAGCCGCCTACATATATGATCTTGTCGATCTTGTCAGTGCTCAGCTTTGAGTCTTTTATTGCCTTCTCTGTCGGACCTTTCAGGTTGTCGAGTATCTCAGAGATCATCTCCTCGAACTTAGCTCTTGAAAGCTTCATCTGAAGATGCTTAGGTCCTTCTTTTCCTGCAGATATGAAAGGCAGGTTGATGTCAGTGTTGAGTTTGCTTGAAAGCTCGATCTTTGCTTTCTCTGCAGCCTCTTTCAGCCTCTGCATAGCCACATTGTCCTCTGCCAGGTTGATCCCGTTCTGTTTCTTGAACTCATCCACCATCCAGTCCATGATGATCTGGTCTATGTCATCTCCGCCGAGATGGTTGTTTCCGTTTGTGGCCTTGACCTCGAACACTCCGTCTCCAAGCTCAAGTATCGATACGTCGAACGTACCTCCGCCGAAGTCGAACACAAGTATGGTGTGGTCATTGCCCTTGTCCAGGCCGTACGCAAGGCTTGCTGCTGTAGGCTCGTTGATTATCCTTTCGACCTTGAGGCCTGCGATCTCTCCAGCGTCCTTTGTCGCTTGTCTTTGTGAGTCTGTAAAATAAGCAGGTACAGTGATTACTGCTTTTTCTACTTTTGAGCCCAGGTAATCTTCTGCATCCTTCCTCAGTTTCTGAAGGATCATTGCTGAGACCTCCTGAGGTGTGTAGTCTTTTCCTTCAAGCTTTACCTTGAAGTCTTCTCCCATGTGTCTTTTTATGCTTCTGACAGTGTTTTGCGGGTTTGTGATTGCCTGGTTCTTTGCGACCTGGCCGACAAGCCTCTCTCCGTCCTTGATAGCTACGACAGACGGGGTTGTCCTCTGTCCTTCTGCATTTGGGATGATGGTTCCTTTCCCGCCTTCCATAACAGACACAGCGGAAAATGTTGTTCCTAGATCAATTCCTATTATCTTTGACATTTTGATTTTCCTCCAGTCTACCTTTTGATTCTCAAACCTAAAACATGAATACCTTTTTACTCGATCAGCCTAAATATGAAGGAGTGGAATTCTTCGTGGATTCAACTTTCTTCTTGTTCTGGCCTTCTTCCTTCTTCCGCTTCTTCTCGATCTTCTCGATCGCTTCAGGCTTCTTGATCTTTCCGTGCTCTTCCTCGTACTTCTTGAGCACATTGCCTAAAAGCTCATGTATGAGTTTGGCATGATAAATATCAGTCATTACTATATTATGTCTCAGGAGCAGTGTAGGCGATCTCTGGCTCCTTGGATCTATCCTTGGTGTTATGCATTTGAAGTCGAATATGAACTGTGTTGGGTTGAAGTTTATCGAAAGCTCATGTGCCCAAAACTCATGTCCATCAGCGATTGTCATGTTTATCTGTTTTTTTTCATCCATATTATCCACCATTCATTTCAAGATCTCATGGTTCATTATCTTCTTTCGTTTCTCCTCATCAGGCACAAGCTCTTCCAGGCTTCCTCCCGGAATCGGCTGATTGCTGATCAAAAACTGCGCCCATTGCCTGATTGATTCAGGATTGTCCAAACTCACCAGGAAATTGAGCGAAAACCAGCATGACAATGAATGCCCGTGCTCACCGCAGCCTTTTCCGGCTCTGCAGTGCAGGGGCTTGAAATCATGTATTATGCAGCCCTCTTCCTTGTCATAGAACATGCAAGGTCCGAAAGGTTTATCAACTTTGGCTGTCTTTGCCCGATGGACTTGTTTTCCGAAAACCTCTGTCTCTTCCAGGCATTTCTCCTTGAACTTCTCAGCAGGTATGCCTAGGAATTCTGAGGCATTGACAATATCCTCATCAAGGAATATCGCTGAGCTGTATGAGCAGCAGTGTCCGCACCGGTCGCAGCTTTCAGCGAGCTTCAGTACGTATTCGATAGGTGTGTCGATTGTGATCACATGCCCTTCGTTCGGTTTTTTATTATCCATCTTTTTTCTGCTTCTTCATGCTGATCTTGACTTTTGCTGGTCTGATGATCATATCTTGAAGTTTATAACCTTTTTGCATGACTTCGATGACATTGTTTCCTTCGCAGTCACCTTCCTCCATGCAGACCGCCTCATGCACTCTTGGGTCGAATTCTTTGTCTTTGTCATCTATCTCTTCGACACCGTATTTTCCAAGCACCTGCATGAACTGGTCATGTATTAGTTTCATCCCTTTGGCAAACATGTCGTTTTTATCTGCCTTTGAGAGTGCAAGCTCGAAATGATCTATTACAGGTATCAGGTCTTTTATTAGCTCGATATTAGCAGTCTTGGCCTGGATCAGGCTGTTCTTCTCAGTCCTTTTCCTGTAATTGTCATATTCTGCGCCAAGTCTTTGGAGAAGCGATTTGAGTTCATCAAACTCATTCTTAAGTTTTGTATACTCTTCTGTATGAGGTTGTTTTTTGTCCTGATGCTCTCCCTTATTCTTGGCCGCATTGCTAGCTTGATTGCTGCTGCTTGCATGGGATTCATCATGTTGTTTCTCTTTTTTCATTTTTCATCTGGACTAGTTATTGTTGTGATCTTTAGTAACCAAAAAGATAAATTTTATGCAGTTGTCTCGCCGGATTTGCCTGACTCGCTGGATTCTCTGTATCCACACCTTTCGCAAAGCATCTGGTTGAAGTTCTTTATCTCCATCCTCTTTCCGCAAGACTTGCAGGTTCCTATCTTCTTTATTCCGCTTATCTTAACAAATGCTGTGTTTCTTTTTGCCATTCTTTTCTCACCTTTTCCAGTTTGGTTTTGCCACATATATTTAAATGTTTCGTATTTAGTCTATTTGAAGTCAACGAAACATATTTCATGTATACTTTTTCGACATATTTTTCATGATTAGTTGCTTTACCGTCGAAAACCGATCAAAACTAGGTGAAGCTGGCTGTATATAAATCTTTCGATTTATTAACTACTTATAAATAGTTACATGAGATAGTTATGGATTATAAGAAAAGAATTTATAAATGAGTGCTTGATTTATCTGCACACCAAAAGAAAACCATGATGAGGTGAATGCAAATGACAGTATCACACATAACAGAAGATAATTTTGAAAAAGAAGTAAAGCAGTCAGACATCCCTGTCCTGATAGATTTTTGGGCGCCCTGGTGCGGGCCGTGCAAGATGATGGGTCCGGTATTCGAGGAGCTGAGCCAGGAATACGAAGGAAAGCTCAAGTTCTGCAAGGTCAACACAGATGAGAATCCTTCTCTTTCCCAAACATATTCCATATCAGGGATTCCCTGTCTTGTTCTCACGAACAGTGGTGAGGAGAAGGACAGGATAGTGGGATTCAGCTCAAAGGATCAGCTAAAGGAAAAGATAGACTCTATATTGGGTTAAGGATGGGATACCAGGAATTGCTTTCAAAGGATTATCGGTATGCGGTTGTCGGTGCATCCAGGAATCCGAAGAAGTACGGCCACATCGTGCTAAAGGACCTCTTGGATGCAGGATTCGACGCGGTTCCGATAAATCCCAAAGCAGATTCAGTGCTTGGTAAAAAAGCATATCCGTCTATCGCGGATGTTGAAGGGATTGATGTTGTGGTCCTGGTTGTCCCGCCAGATACTTCCATAAAGGTCTTAGAGGAGATGAAAGAGTTAGGCATAAAAAAAGCCTGGCTTCAGCCAGGAAGCGAGACAGCAGATACAATAAGCTTTTGCCTTGATAAAAACATTGAATGCATCCATGGCTTGTGCATCATGATGCAGAAAAACAAGATAGGAAAAGAACAATGAGAAAAAGCATATCCAGAAGGATGTTGTTAATCTTCATGGTGAACCTTGGCCTTTTCATCTCTTTTTTATTGGTCGCAGTCACAGGCATCCTGAAATTTCCAAGGCTCCTGCCTGCCCTTGGTGTAAACATGCTCAGGTTCCCGATAGGCACAGTATCTGCTATTCATGACTGGGCTGGTGTTGCCATGCTCGTGTTTGTGTTCTTCCATATATTTTTCTATTACAGGTCATTTGTTGCTATGGCAGGAAGAATGTTTGGCAAAAAATAACTACTCAAAAATGACGACAAAAACAAAACCTTTATATATTGGTCTTCTTTACGGCATTATAGACGATAACTGATCTATTGATGTTATCGATGAGGTGAAAAAATATGTCAAATAACGGATTGAAAATCATAGCGACCTTCAGGCGACATGAAGATAGGATAACGGTTGATGGGAAGAAGACAGATCATATAACCGATGAAGCTAAAGAAAGATGCCATGTTTATGGGAGCTGGATCTCGCGAAGATACAGCAACGCAGATCATGATGTGCTCAGATTGAGTGCGAATCATTCTAAAGCAGAGAGATCAAAAGAGACAGCTTACCATGTCCTTTTCGGACATTTTCACTCTCCTTGTTTTGATCAGGACCTTTCTTATTCACCGCATCTGGATCCGATGAATCTTGGGGCCAATCCAGAATATCAGAAAGAGATGGAGGCACAGGGAGATTATGATGCGATGATAAATTTTCTTCTGAAAAATCCAGACCCAAAAAACTTGGTGCAGACCATGGAAGAGTGTGGTCAAAGGACATTGGAACAGATACGAGAATGCCTAAAGCAACAGGGTTCTTCAGGAGGTCAATATAGGGAACTATCCTACATTGAAAACATCGGCCATGGACCGGTTCTCGAAGCAGGATTGGTGCAGCTTGTAGAACCTGGACTAAAGGACATAAGGGTGCTCCACGGCGGACTCAGACAGGGAGAAGCATTCAGGATAGAATACGACGGTGCTAATGCCACGCTTTACTTCAGGGGAGAATCACTTAATATACATAATCTTTGATTCTTGCTCTTTTTCTCTTTCTTTGTTTTTATACCTGTATACTTGAAACTATCCATATAAAATCACCATTTAGTGGTAACAAAATAAAAACATTTATATATCAATATTGCCTACTTTACCTTATATGGTTGCAGATCGTTTAGTCAGGAAACCGGATGCTTTTGTTCTTGCTAGCCTGATTCCTTATCTTTTCCCTATTCCGCAGAAAACAAGTATTAAGCAAGACATCCGGCCGCAGGGATATCTTACGCCGGATGAGAATACAGCTATGATAGAACCCTGGCAGCCCTACACAATAGCAACTCCATTCAGTTATTCTGGGTCATTTGAATCTGTTTTGTCAGTTCCGCTGCCCGCAGCAGAGACTGCTTCTTTGGATGAGATTGTATTCAGGGGGCTCACGCCTCAGTCAGACCTGCTGGACAATCAAAGTGCAGCAGTCCTGGGTTCTGCATTGGTTGAGATGCTGAGGCAAAATGCCCTGATTGACCAGCAGCAATACGATCATCTGAATAAGCAGCACTGCAGGGTTGATGATACAGGCTCATCGGTGTTCGCATCGAATCCAGTATATGTGGTTGACATGAAAACAGGCAGAGGGACCAAGAGCCTTGTCATGAAATTCGATGACAATTTTTCAGAATTCGATGTCACAAGATATCTTTCAGCCTCAGATGGCGTCAGTGTGGCCAACCCTTTGGGAACCCTGACGGACATTGATATAGCAGGCAAAAAGCACTCAGTCTATGTATCAGAATTCGTGCCAGGCAAGTCCCTGGGAGAGTTGCTGAAGCAAAAGAGCCCTAATTTCCGTGATGATACTTTCAGGTATATCCAGGATGCAGTCACCCAGCTTTCAAGGATCCAGGTCAGAGGACTCAGGGGTGAGCAGGAGGGCCGTTACAGGCTCAGGGATGTGGCACAGGAGAACCGGCATTACTTCACAGACAGGGTAAGGGATGTGTTCCAGGGCCAGACCACAAGATTCCTGGAAGGAGTCCTGTCAAAGGACAAGATAAGGCGTTTCAACGAACTTGCAGAGATAGTGATTGGCTCTTACAGCGAGATAAACGACGCTCTGATCGCAGCATCTGAAAGAGACGCGGTCTTTTATTCAGACCACAGTCCGAACAACATCATCTGCAGGGATGACGGCTCGACAACCTCAGTCGACCTGGCATCAGGAAGGAAGATGCTGGGCATCATGGATTTTATCAGCCTGACAGAGTTCGGAAAGCTAAATGCTTCTGAGACTTCATATATAGACTATCTCTCAGGATCAGAAAAGGATGAGTTGTTCGACCAGTATCTGCTTGAGCGAAAGCTGGAGTCTGCACAGGACCCTGGAAAAAGGGCTCAGATCAGGCAATACATCGATAGTCACAGGGGAAGCTTCCAGAATGGAAATAACAGGGCGCAGTTCGAAAGCTATATATCGGCAGAAGAAAGAGAAGAGGCATTGAAGTTAAGGGCATTGGCATCCATCCAGAGGCATCTCGAGTATATCGGCTATGCCCAAAGGGACATCCACAATGCGCAGGGAGAGATTGAAGAGTTGTCGCTGCCGAACAAGAGAAATGAGCTCAACAGGCAGATATATCATCTGAACATGGTCAGGGAATCATTGACTGAACTCAACAGGCTTGACCCAAAAGCGATCCAGGATTCAGCCCTCCGAAACACTCTCTGGGAGATTTCATACATCCTTCAGGACCAGAAGATCGAGGCATTCCAGCCCGACCTCTATCAGGACATGCGCAGGTTCAGGCCATTTGCAGAAATGCAGTATCGAAACGCAGCCTGAATCATATCAGAATTTGTTCTGCAGTGTTATCAGAAATCCTACTTTTCCGGCAATGGTTCCGCAGATTCTTGCGATCTCCATCATATAATGGGTACACTCAAGCTCTTTTGGCTTTCCTTTGATAGAGGCGCCTTTCTTGATGAGCTTGCTCCTGTCTCCTAGTATCTGCTCAACAGCCTTTGCATCCTTGTTGCAGTATGCAGAAAAACTCTTTCTCAGGAATGAATTGACCTCCTTGTTATATTTTCTTAGGCTGTCATCTGGCTTTGCAGGGATGCTGTCGAATATCGACTGATAATTCCTCGCGATCATGTGGATGAGATTGATTATGGTATACTTTGATATCCCTTCCTCGTTCTTGGAAAGATTGGACTTAAATATTATACGTCTTGCAAAGCATGAGAATTTCGAGGCATCCTTCGAAAACTTCCTCATCTTGTCCTTGTCTATCTCAGAGGATTTCCCAGAGAGCCGTGATTCCACGATCTCCTCCATCATGAATGTGATATAGAAGACTTTCTTGAACACAGACTCATAGTCTTCCTGCTCAGTCGTTGTGATGTTTCGAACCACGCATTGCTTCTCTTTTTGTGTTTCGATCTCATACCCGACGAGCGCATCGATTGAGTTCGCGATCAGAAAAAGGTCCTCTTCTGACTCAAACCTCACCCTGATCTCATCATATCCGTTGATATAAAGGTTGCGGAATATCGCGTCTATGTATTTTTGGTTGCTGGATCCAAGCTCAAGGTTTACTCTCTTGACTATCTGCCTTGCATTGGTGCGGATCAGGAGATCGCCGTCCAGTTCCTCTATGTCTACCTCATCCTTAGGCTTGAGGTTGTTCTCCCTTGTCCATGATGAAGGGAGTGTCACTGTAAGTGCATTGTCGCCCTGCTTCACGAGTCTTCTTTTCATATCATGCTGTATATCATATTGGATATATAAAATTTTCCCTTTGAATATTCTTATATAAGTATATATAAAAAATATAGATAAAATATATCACGCCTGTCCTCATACATCCTGTTTGCATAAAAGGCGGTGGAAAATATGCACAGGAGGCAGGATAATATGCAAGGAACATTGGCAGTTGCACAAAACAGGGCAGATGAATCATGGTATCGGACAAGAGACAGGATAGTCTCAGGCTCAAAGAAAGCCAAGAAATTGGTCTGTGACATCGGCTATTCAGCATACGATTTCTCAGCTGACACTGTCGAGACCTTGTGGGATGCGTTTGTCCGGCCTTTTATTCTGGCATACCGCAGCAAAAGAGATGGAGTAGATAAAACACCAAGGAGGATAAAAATGGATGAGAATATGGATGAAAACCAAGGAGCCATCCAGCCGCAGGGGCAGTTCCCTTCATCAGGGCCGGCCCAGCCGGATGGCGCAGATATATCAGGGTATGTCGGTTCTGGAGGGCAGGAACCGCAGGCACAAGGTGGTAACCCTTCAGGTACAGGCGGCCTGGAGACAATAATCGGAGGCATCGGAAGCATAATGGCGCCAGGAGTGAACATCCGCGGTAGCTATGATGCAGGTGATAATTATGTCTTCGAGGTGACCAGGACAGGGAATCCTTTTGCAGAGTTCAGGGATCTCTATGGTGACGAGATATCGCGGACAGAAGAGGACATGATGCTCTATCTTCTTGCGAACTACAAGACGATGGATCAGAAGGACTTCAACCCGGACGTGATTGGTCTTCCGAATCCGATGGCCTCGCTTGAGGACTACACTGTTGTTGTCGATAAGTCAACAGGAGATGTGACTGTGTTGAACGACAGGTACCAGTCTCTTGACAAGGAGACAGGAGAAGTGCTGACAAAGGATAAGTCCCAGGTGATATCAGATGCGATGACCCGGTTCTTCCAGGACAAGATGGTCAAGAGGATAGGCTCGGTTGACGACTATGCAGGCAACCCTCTTGAATACGTCGGCCTGAAGATGGACCAGGGTCCGACCAGGAATGTCAGCTACAACTGATTTAAGAAGCAGTTTAAGGAAAAAGAGAGATTGTATTTGACTACCTCTGCAATCTCTCCAGTATCCTTTTTTCAAAACTTTTATATTTTGATCAGGATTGCGGTTTTCTATGGAATTTTTGGATATTGTAGATCTGGATGATGAAGTGATAGGAAAAGCAGAAAAGAATAGGGTCTACAAGGAATCCCTGATGCATAGGATTGTCCATGTCTTGATATTCAATGATGATGGTGAGATGGCGCTGCAATTAAGGAGCAGTAAATGCTCTTATTGCCCTCTTCATTGGGCGACTTCCGTAGGCGGCCATGTTCAGTCAGGAGAATCATACGAAGAAGCCGCATTGAGGGAGTACGATGAGGAGCTGGGTACATCCAGCAATCTTGATTCATTCACTAAAGATTTTTATCATGATAAAAGGCCATTGTCTAAATTTCTGGGCACCTTCAGGACAATCAATAATGGACCGTTTGACCTGGATCAGGATGTTGTTCAGAAAGTGATTTTTGCATCCGTTGCAGAGATTAAGAAGATGATTGAGCAGGGGGAGAAATTTCATCCTGAACTGCTGTTTTTATTGGATAAATATTATTTCTGATTGCTCATATATACCCGAGCATCAAGACAAGCACCACGCCCAAGATAAGGGAAAAGATTGTGCTGTGGAAGAACTTCTTCTTGACCTCGCAGCATGATGTAGGTATGAGCTCATCCCCTGAGATATATATCATCAGCCCGGCAGTGGCAGCAATCAGCACACCAAGGACGCTCATCGGTATGAACCTGAAGAAGTATGCGCCGATAAAGAACCCAAGGATCTCAGGGATTGCTGTTGTAAGAGATATGAAGAATGCTTTCCATCTTTTCTTCGTGGCATAGAACAGCGGTGAGCTCGTGCATATGCCTTCAGGGATATTATGTATCATGATCGCGATGGCAAGGGTCAGAGTCAGGTCAAATCCGCTCACTGTTCCGATTGCAACCGTTATCCCTTCAGGGAAGTTATGCAGGAATATCCCGATAAAAAGGTATGTCGCAGTCCTCTTCATCATCGCAGCGTTCTTAGATCCATGTTCAGGCTCGCACATCTCAGGATGCACATGAGGGATTGCTCTGTCCAGTATGAACATGACTGTCGCGCCGAGGATGATTCCGATGCATGAGAAAAGCAGTGCCAGGCTCTCGTTCCAGTCGCTGATGAATTCTATGCTCTCAGGGATAAGTTCAAGGAAAGATATCGCGAGCATGACACCTGCAGCAAAAGCCAGCATGTTCTTCACAAACACCATGGACGGCTTCCTGATCACGCCTATGAGCGACCCAAGAAAAGGCCCAGCGATGATTATTGCGGATATTATCAGGAATTCAAGCATATTATGATTATCTTTTTTTCATGACTATAAAAAAGTTTTGATGAGAATTCAGGGTTTGATGGATTTATTATATCATAAGAGAAAAGATTTCAATTTTCATTTGGGATGTTTTTTTAATAGCGAACGAATGTGAGCTTTGGGTCTAATTCCCCGACCTTTAGGTC
>CAYMIF010000005.1:0-62639 GCA_964390375.1 uncultured Methanosarcinales archaeon | reverse complement strand
TTAGCCCAACTGAGAATATTGCCTAAAGATATATATTCTCGTGGCACAGACGCATCGGATTTCATATTAGCCGGGCAGATCATCCCTTTTCCCTGAGATCATCTTTTTTGAAGCTGTTGAGATTGATGAAATTACATGTCTTTTCGAGAATCCCTATGTCCTGGAACAATATAAAACATGGATTTGTGTTGATGTGTTTGCCTTTCAGGAAAAAGACCGCCTCATCTGTGTGTTGCAGATAGGTCTTGTCAAACCTTGATGTGACCCTACATCTATCATTTCCTATCAATATCCAATCATCATCCTCATATATGACCGGAAGCCTGCTTGTGAATGTTTTATTATTGAAATAGTGAAAATCCGGGTCCTGCCTGAATATATAGAGGACCTCTCTTTTTTTCAGCCTTTCATCTATTGTCTCTTTCCTCCCGAATGGTATGGATTTCTGACCAATATAGTTGAAGAAGACCCAATAGTTCGATGAAATTGTGCAGTGATCTAAGCCATGATCCTTGATCTTGTTTTGAGCTTCTTCGTAAAAGCTTTGGCTGTAACTCTCTGGCTGTCCATTTCTTATGACTTCTGCAGCAACCCAAGAAAATAAAAATAATATCACGACAAATGATACGATAACCTTATTCAGATTGAATCTTCTTTGAGATGATATTTTGTCTATTATCCAAACAATACCCAGATATGAATAATAAATAGATGGAATTATTATCAGGAAGAGATACCTGACGTTCTTAACAGGAATGTTGACATAGCTATATATAGAGAATAAAAGAAGAACGAGCATTATCAGATCGATCTTTTTTTCTTTTATGAATCTCATTATGTCATGCCTGCTTTTCTTTTTTTTAGAAATCAATCTTATGATACCATAAAATGAAAGGAATATTCCAATAATCAAGAAAGGCAAATGGATGCTTTGTGTGATAAAGAAATCATTGATAACAATTGGTTGTCTGAGATAATCCCTGAAAAGTATATTGTTGGCATATTGATCTGCGATGCTTGTGAAAAAGTTACCATATTTTACGAAATTATATATAAACCATGGCGCAAGAGTGAGAATGAAGAGAGCGAAACTCTTTGCTATCTTCTTTTTCTCCAAATGGAAGAGAAGCAGAAAAAACAAACCAAGGGCAGTGTATCGGGAAAGGGCACTGAGACCGAGAATGAAGCCGGATAAGGGGCTGCCTTCAATTATAAAGCAGATAGACAGCAATAAGAATGCGGCTGAAAGCAATTCAGTTCCGTTTCTTGTACCATAGAATAGAATATAGGGAGTGAACGAGGCCAGATACAGTAGAGAGCTGTCAAATCTCAACACCCTTGACAAACGGATTATAGAATAAAGGAAGATACTGGAGGTAAATATTATCAGGAAAACCTCTGCTATTTTCCATGTAGATATAATGGCTATCAGACCAATTATCAATGATGCCAGAGGCGGTCTGAATGGTTCGAAATAGAACCCTCCAGCCACCCAGTATCTTGCATTCATGCTGTATGTCAGAAAGTCCCATGAGAAATAGGTCATGTATTGATATAGATAGAATCCTGTGGAAGCAAGATATATCATCAGGATAAGGTAATTTCTCTTTGAGAAATCCTTGATATTATTTATGATATTTTTTTTCATCTTTTTTAAATCTTTTCCTGTATCTTCCAGAGATCGCATTCATCCTTATTTTCATGAGGTCTTTTAACATCCTCATGCTGTCCTTTATTGGGTTCAATGTGCTTTCGATGTTGTTGTTCCAGATGACCGGCATCTCCTTTACTCTGTATTTCCTGGTCTTTGCAATCAAAAGCAGTTCAACGTCGAATGAGAATCCAGAGATTGTTTGCCTTCTTACAATTTCTTTTGCAGCATCTGTCCTGAAAAGCTTGAAACCGCATTGCGTATCCTTGAATCCAGAGACGCCAATTGCTGATACTATTAATGAGAATATCCTTCCCATAGCCCTTCTATGGAATGGCTGAGGATTATCTATCCTTGAGTTGGTGAGATTCCTAGAGCCTATTATCAAATCGTAGCCTTTCATGATAATTGGTTTGAATTTCTCTAACTCTTCTATAGGTGTGGCAAGATCGCTGTCGGTGAAAAGCACATATGGGTATTTCGCTTTTTGAATCCCTTTCCTGACAGAATAGCCTTTTCCTCTATTTTTCTTGTTCCTGAAAATGGCTATGTTCAACTTATCCAGATCAAGAACCTGCTTAATCGTGCTGTCAGTAGATCCGTCATCTACCAAAATTATCTCATATTTAAAGCCATTCTTATCAAGATAATCAGAAATTTTTCTGATGGTTCTTCCTATTCTTCTTTCCTCATTGTATGCAGGAATTACTATAGATATCTCTTCCATAATCATTTACCTGTTTTCCAAGACAATAGTTGAGGTATTCAGGTAATCCTCAAGCTCTTCATATCCTGTGAATCCCTGATATGTTGTATCGTAATCTATTACTATCGATGGTGTTTCTTCAATACGATACGAGGACTGAAGGAAATTCAAATCCTTTGTGAAATTATATTCGATCGCAAGCACGATGACAGGATATTCCTGCACCAGCTCGTCAAGTACATAGCCCTGCTCCTTTGACTCAGGATGATCGATGCTGTAAAAATAAAGTACCATGTGCTTTGAAACATTGCAGGTCTCTGAGACCTGTCTATAGAGGAGATAGAATCGTACCTGCATAAGATGATATTTCTTTTTCATGTAATAATAATTCTCTTTTCCCAGATCGTTTATCGGGTCTCCAGTGGTGAGATGTGTACCTATCTTGTCAAGGTCCCTTGCCAGGTCCACAAGCCGGCTGTTGAAGATATCACAGTTGTCTTCTGCCATTCCGAAAAGCTGCTGCTCTACAAGGAACGATTCTGTATTCAGTTCACTCTCCCTCATCTGTTTTGAGAGTTCATCCAGGTCTGAAGTGGATATGTTCTTTCCGATGATAATCCCTATTATGAAAACAACCAAAACAAGAAGCATTACCTGTAATAGCCTATATTTAAGATGCTTGCTGTCTCTTTTCTTTTTCATATGCCTAACAGAAGAACCAATCATTTAAAAAAATATCGGTTTTGCAGAAGAATATTGCTGCTGTCACCATTTCTTCTTTGTCCGAAACATCTCCTGGAAAGCAGAAGCTATCCAGTGCAAGGTGGTCAGATATGGAAATACAGTGAAATACAATACAAGAGAGACAGGATGCTTAATCTTCTGCCTGACGAGCTTGTGCGCATAATATATCATGTAGATACCCAAGGCTGCTGAAATCCATATAGGGACCATGATCTTCATGTTCTGGCTCATGAGATACAGCTTAGGGGTGGTGTGAGAGAACAGGTGGGTCATGAAATAGCCCTGGATCATGAGACTCTTTCTGATGAAATCATATGAGGTCGAGACTGTTCCGTATATTATGACTGCTGTGCCTGCTATTAGGACCGCGACTGCCAAGAAGTTGAATGGCATCTGGAAGTATCCGAAAGCTCCGTATTTTTTGTTCATCATCATCTTCCTGTAGCGGAAGTTGTTTTCGAAAAAACCCCTGAACCATCTTATCCTTTGATGCCACAGAAGCCTGAAGCTGTTCGGAACCTTTGTATAGGTCGCTGCCTCCGGCTCAAGCTCTACTTTGTAGCCATGATACTTCAGCCTCATCGCTATCTCGAAGTCCTCTGTGTTGGTCTCCTTTTCAAAACCGCCTAGATCCCTGAGGATGTCTGTCCTGTAGAGGCTGAGGACTCCTGGTGTCATTGCCAGTGTGTCTATCTTTGCCATGAGCTTTCTTGTGAGAATCCCCAGCATGTACTCGAATCTTTGTACCTTCTCGTAGATGTTGTCGGTCTTTTTCACCTGGATCGCTGATATGACCGCGCCTACCCTTTTCCTGTTGAAATGCACAAGCATCTTCCTTAGTGAATGAGGCTCTACTGTAGAATCTGCATCAACACAGCCGAATATAGAACCTGTAGCCCTTTCAATCGCAGTATTCACTGCCATTGATTTGCCTTCATTTTTCTTGTTTATTACCTGGACATTCGGATAGTTTTCAGCAGCCTTCTCAGCGACCTCTTTTGTCTGGTCAACCGAGCCGTCGTTTATGACGAATATCTCCAGAAGTTTCCTTGGATAATCCAATGCTGCGACAGAATGGATCGTATCCTCAATTGTCGTGCCCTCATTATATGCAGGAATTACAATAGATACCTTCGGAAGTTCCTTTAGCTCAGGGAGCCTTTCTTCCTCGCTCAGATAGAGAAAACTGAGCCAAAGTATGGTCATATACAGACCAAAAAATACAACTAACCATGTCACGATTCCTAGCATTTCACTACCTCGGTATAGCTAATAAAACCTATTTTTGGGTTTTTTCTATTTAAATCTTTCGAATGATTTTTTAATGAACATGACCAAGTTAGTCCAAAAATCCAGAAAATGTCCATTTTAGCCTCTATAAAGTTATTATTGATGATTGTTCATCTGATTAAGCTGCAGCCGTTCATCTCTTCGGGCTTTTCTATTCCCAGAATATCCAATACTGTCGGCGCTATGTCCTTGTGACCTCCGTCCTTGAGATGGACTTTCTTAAGATCATCTTCTTTGCTTATCAATGTCAGAAGGACAGGATTGAAACCATGGCTTGGGTCTGGCTCGCCATTGTCATAAAGCATGTGATCTGCATTGCCGTGATCTGCCATGAGAAGCACAACATAATCCTCTTCAAGAGCTTTCTTGATTATCTTTCCAGTGCATTCGTCGACGACCTCGCATGCAGTTACTACTGCGTCAAAAACACCAGAGTGGCCGACCAGGTCAGGGTTTGCGTAGTTTATCAAGATAAAGTCATATTTTCCTATCTGAGGAAGAAGCTTGTCTGTGACCTCATATGCTGACATCTCAGGCTTCTCATCGTAAGACGCAACCTTCGGGGAGTCCACCATTATCCTGTCTTCTTTAGGATATGGGTTGTCTTCCTGGGAGTTGAAGAAGAACGTGACATGAGCGTACTTCTCTGTCTCTGCTATCCGAAGCTGCTTCATGCTTTTCTCTGATATCGTCTGACCCAGGTTGTGGGTGACCTTTTCCTGAGGAAAGGCAACAGGAAGGTCCCAGTTTGAATCGTAGCTTGAGAAGCATATGTAGTGCAGAGTTACTTTCATCTCTGGCTTTTGCGTGCAATAATCAAGATTATTCAGCATTGCAGTAATCTGTCTGCTTCGGTCTGAGCGGAAATTGTACCATATGAAAGAATCATTGTCCTTGAGCTGGGCGATCGGCCTGTCTTCTTCGTCGACTATGACTGTCGGCTGGATGTAGTAGTCTGTCTTGTCTCCTCTTCTGTAGCCTTCTTCTATAGCTTGTTTTGCATCTCCTGCTTTGAATCCCCTGCCCTCGACCATTGCATCGTATGCTTTTTTTGTCCTGTCCCAGTTGCGGTCACGGTCCATCCCGTAGTATCTTCCAAAGACTGTGGCAATCTTTCCAATACCCAGTTCAGCGATCTTTTTTTGGGTCTGCTCCAAAAATCCTAAAGCAGACTTTTCCGGGACATCTCTTCCGTCAAGACAAAGATGGATATAGACCCTGTCGAATCCCTGCTCCCTGCAGAGCTTGAGGATCGCGTGCATATGGTTGATGTCAGCATGGACACCCTGGTCTGAGAACAGGCCGCAAAGATGGAGATCTGAGCTTTTTTCCCTGCAATTGTCTATCGCTGAAAGAAGCTTTGCGTTGGTGAAGAACTCCCTGCTCTTTATCTTCCGGTTTATCAGCTCAAAAGGCTGCCAGACAATCCTTCCAGCTCCAATCGTGAGATGGCCGACTTCAGACCCTCCCTGGATGCCTTCTGGATTGCCTACATCGTTTCCTGTGCACTTTATCACTGAATGAGGGAAGTGCTCCTTGTAATAATCATGATTAGGAGTCTTTGCGTGAAATATGGCATTGCCTTTGTCATGCCTGCCATGACCCCAGCCATCCCTGATTATCACCATCACCTTTGCCATGGGTTTTTTAGAAAAATAGGATGTTTATAAATCTTTATATGGGTTGAATGGCGCGTAGTTTTCTTAAGCAGAATGTGTATTGCAGCAGTATTCTGCGATATATTTTTATATAGGTATGTTTTGATTCCATGGCATGGGATTTGAGAATGTTGTTGCACGGAAGTGCTCTGGGTGCGGTGAGACAGAGACATTTCTTGAGGTCAACAAGCCAGAAGGTACAATAGTATATGACCTTGATTCAAGGCCTAATGAGCCTTACAGGTCGACAATCGAGAACTGGATTGAGGCATGTCCGAAATGCAATTTTTGCGCACCAAGAATAGACCAGGAGATTGTCGGCTCAAAAGGGACTGTCGAGTCTGAGGATTATGAAAAACAGTTCCATTCTGTCAAGTATCCGCAGCTTGCGAACAAATTCTTGTGCTACTCATTGATCCAGGTACATGAAGGCAATTTTTCTGAAGCCGGGTGGGCATGCGTGCATGCTGCATGGGTGTGCGACGACAATGAACACAATGGGTCAGCTGAACTCAGGATCAGGGCAGCAGAGCTTTTCGAGAAGGCTCTCTTGAAAGGCCAGGAAGTCATCTCAGAGAGAGGAGGACCTGGCGTTCTTCTGATAGACCTCTTCCGTCGGGCAGGGGAATTTGGGAAAGCTAGGGAATACTGCGATATAGGGCTTTCTAAAGAGGAAGATGAGACTGTCGTATCCATAATAAAGTTTGAGTCAGAGCTTATCGAAAAGAAAGACAAAGGCATCTATACAGTAG
This sequence comes from uncultured Methanosarcinales archaeon, assembly GCA_964390375.1. Lineage (GTDB taxonomy): Archaea > Nanobdellota > Nanobdellia > Woesearchaeales > DSVV01 > CAYMIF01. The sequence continues at coordinate 55,838 of CAYMIF010000005.1, read as the reverse complement.
ATGATGCGTTGAGATGAAGAATTATAGCCTATAACTCTTTGCATTTATTCTGTGCTGGACTTGAGCTTTTCCAAGACATCCTCTAGCTCGTCCATCTTTATCCCGAACTGTGTCCAGTCCTTGTCTTCCATCGCTTCTTCAATGTCTTCATAGACCTTTCCTGCTTCGTCTATCAGTTCAGACTGGGTCCTGTCCTGTCCTGGAAGCTCATATCCCGGCTCTTCGTCTTCAGGAACCCTGCCTAAAAAGAGCTTCTCTATGCTTTCCTCGAATGTATCCTCTATCACGACACTTGTTCCGTCAGAGACCACAATCTTCTTGAGCTCTGGAATCTCTGAGCTCTCTGCCTCAAGATATATCGGCTCGACATACAACAAGGAGTCCTTTATCGGTATCACCAGCAGATTACCGCGAAGAACCCTGGAACCTGAGCCGCCCCATAATGTCTCGAGCTGGGAGAAATCACTGTCTGAGCTTATCATCGCCTCTATCTGCTCAGGTCCGAGTATCACCTTGTCCTTCTGGAACTTATACAATATCAATTTTCCATATTCTTCATCGCATTTTGCAGCAAACCATGAGATTATGTTGGCTTTTCTCTTCGGAGTGTAAGAGGTCATCAGAATGAACTCTGTCTCTTCACTGTCAGGAAGCTTCATGGTGACATAATAAGGCTCCTGGATCTGCTTTGCGTTTGTTCCGTAGACCTCAGTGGGCCTTTCCCAGGCGTCCTCTTTTGTATAGAACACCTTCGGATTCAGCATGTGATAGTCCTTGTATATCTCTGTCTGGACTGTGAATATAAGCTCAGGATATCTGATGTGTTTTCTTAAGCCTTCTGGCATGTTCTCTTCCTTTACGAACAAGTCCGGAAACATCTTCATGTATGTCTTGATCAACGGATCTTTTGTGTCAAACACATAATAAGTGGTCTTTCCTGAATAAGCGTCGACCACGACCTTTACTGAGTTTCTTATGTAGTTTATCACGTTATTGTTGAGCTGGATGGGTTCAGAGTAGGGAAAACTTGAACTTGCTGTATATGCGTCCTGTATCCAGTAGACCTTGCCTGACTCCACAACTATGTACGGATCCCTGTCCAATATCAGGAAGGGCGTAATCTCGTTTATCCTCTGCTGGATGTTCCTGTTGAACATCACCCTCGAATCATCCTTTATGTTGGGCGAGAGTATTATGTTTATGTCCTGGAACCTAAGCGCAAAGGATGCTTTTCTTGCGAATCCATCTACCTCAACACCTCCCTCTCCTTGGTAATTGGTATAGATGTTCTCGTCACCTTTTGGATAGTTGAATTCGTCAGTTTTTGTATTGACAAATACGAAATTGTCTGTCTTCATACCATAGTATAGTTCAGGTCTTTCAATCTCAAGATTCGGGTAATCAGTTATTGGCGGTATATCCTGTATCAGAAATTCCGGCCTTCCCTGCGGGGTCACTGAATTGACTGGGCTCATGACAACACCATAGCCATGTGTATATACAAGATGCCTGTTCAGCCATGTCTGGGCATTAGGGTCAAGGCTTGACTGCAGCATCTCTCTTGGCGAAAGCATCACCTGGGTATAATTTCCACCTATAGTATACCTGTCGATGTCAATCTCTGAAAGGTCATAATAAGGTCTTATCTCCTGAAGCTGCTTGTAGGACTGCTCAAGCGGTCTCCAATCGAGGATTCTTATGTTGTGCAATGTCTCCTGCTCTTCCATCAGGTCTTGGTATGTCAATGAATCCTGGATATCAACGTTCTGCTGCTCGACATTTACTAGATTGTATCCTAAAAGAGTGTACTTTATGTTATTCTCGATGAATCCCTGCTCCAGGTTTATCTCATTAGGATTCACTACAAAATGCTGAACAATTCCTGGTACCACGATAGTTCCGAGGAAGTTTATTATAAGATAGATTATTATCAGAGCGGTCAATATGTGCTTTTTCTTTTCGAGAATCTTGAGAGGAAAGAAACCCCACGCTATAATGATCGCAGCAGTTATGAAAGCCACTACTGATAGGAGAATCAGAGAAGGAAGGATAATCGCTGTGTCTGTGTAGCCTGCTCCGAACACCACCCCTTCTGTCGAGTAGAGTATGTTGTATCTCTCGAGGAGGTGCTTCAAGCCGAACAATATGAAAAGAACAGCGGTCATTATTGCTATATGAATCTTCGCGTTCTTTGAGATGTTTTTTAGGTTCCTCTTTATATGGACAACCGGGTCGTTTGGCCTGACTTCGATTTTTGCGCTTCTGCCGGTAAATAGCTGCTTTATCATGGATTCAAAATATCCTAGTACTATGGCTATCAATGCAATCGTCGTGGCAAGCGCAGCGAAGCTCCACAGCATGTTCAGGAAAGGAAGCGTGAAGACATAGAAAGATATGTCGTTTGAGAATATAGGGTCCTTCAGACCAAATGATGTCCTGTTCAGATACGACAGAACAGTCATCCACTGTCCCTGAAATGAAAGGCCGACAAACAATGAGATGATTGCCAGGATTGCCAGCTTTATCCTCAGGCTTATCCCAATCTTTTGGCTCTTCTGTGCAAGATAGATATTAGTTCCGACTATCAGGAAGAACAGGACCGATGCAATCAGGAATATTATCACCTTTGCCCAGATGCTGACAGACCAGACAGATTCAAACCCTAGTTCTGAGAACCAGAGATAATCTGTATAAATCTTATTGAGTATGAGAAGAAGGAATACTGCTAATAATGCTACTATTACATATATGTGAAATCTGCTCCTGCTTTTCCTCTTCATCCTAGAAAAAAGGATTACTTCATCATATTTAAAACCTTTCAGAAGGAGAGAATATTAGTTTTGCATCTGTTTGATTGGACTGAGCATATCGCTGAGTTCCTGTCTGCGCGAGAGTTCAAGACCAGAAAGTGCTGGGTCATGACCTCTGCTTTTCAGAACCAAAAGATATGCTTCCATCTTCTGCAGAAGGTTCCTTGTAGCAAGTACGTCATTCTTTCCTCTTCCTGTGAGCGGGCTATCTCTAAAACCACTGGTTTTATCTCCATAATATATCATATGTGCTGCATTTGGGCCAAAGACAGCCAGTGTCACTCTGATAGGTTTTACAAGTTCGTATTCAGAAGAGATTCTGATGGGCCAGATTGTCTGCTGATCTGTCCGCAGTCTGCCATATTGATAATCGTCATTCTTTCTTCTATAATATGTCATTATAAGGAGAGAATCAACAAGGATTTTAAAAGGTTTTGATGATGTTTGGCTTTTTTTTAAAACTTGAAATTTTTTTTGTTAATTTTGATGATACTTCTTAGTACTCCTTCACTACCTCGTGGGTATTAATTTACGTGTTTTAGCTTGTTGGGCCAATATCTGATATTGGTGAAAGAGGGTTTGTTATCCTTAAATTCCAGTGAACATTTTTTTATGGTTTTTCTTTAAAATATATCTTTTAATCTAGTAGTTTTGAGAAAATATTTCTATCAAATATATTTTTTATATCAATAATATTTATAAATGATGAAAATCTGTAAAACACAATATCTTGTAGGTGTCTGATTAAATAACCACAATATATGGTATATGAGGTGAAAGATAGTGAGGTGTCCGTTTTGCGGTTCAGAAGAGCTGAAAGTGATAGATAAGCGTGAGTCTGGTGATCTTAGTGTCACCAGAAGAAGAAGAGCATGCAACAGCTGCAGCAAGAGATTCACTACCTATGAAAGGGTGGAGGATCAGGGCATAACTGTCCTTAAGAAAAACGGACAAAAAGAGCTATTTGATCCAGAAAAGATAAAAAAAGGTGTGGTAAAAGCAGCAGAAAAAACATCTATCAATCCTGAAAAGATGGAAGAGATCGTGTCTGAAGTCGAACAGGAAATCAGGAGCATGAACAGGTCTGAGGTCAAATCAACTAAGATCGGTCAGATTGTGATGAAAAAACTGAAGAAGAATGATGAAATCGCTTATCTTCGGTTCGCTTCAGTATACAGATCATTCTCGAACATTGAGTCATTTAAGAAAGAACTGGATAAACTTGAGAAAAAGGAAGGTGTATCAGTGATGAAAAAGAACAACAATGTTACAAAGATAATAAAAAGAGACGGGAAGCTCGTGAGTTTCAACAAGGAGAAGGTTGTCAAAGCAATCTTTGCAGCAGCACAATCGATAGGCGGAAAAGACAGAAAACTGTCAGCAGAACTTGCTGAAGAGGTTGTTCGAATCTTAAATGAGAGATACAATGGCAAAAACAAGATTCCTGCAGTAGAGGAAGTCCAGGATATAGTCGAAAAGGTCCTTATCGAGAACGGCCATGCGCAGACAGCCAAGGCCTATATATTATACAGACAGCAGCATAAGGTGATGCGCGAGACAAAGGATGTCATGATCAATGCCAAGAACACAATATCTTCATATCTTGACCAGCTGGACTGGAAAGTAAAAGAGAACAGCAATGAACAGTTCTCATTTTCCGGGCTTCTGCTTTATGTATCTGGCAAGGTAATCAAGAATTATGTGCTGAACGAGATATACACGCCTGCTATTTCTGAGGCGCATAAAAAGGGTTTTATGCATATACACGACCTTTCGCATGGATGCATTGGATATTGTTCAGGATGGTCACTTAAAAATCTACTACTGAAAGGCTTCGGAGGTATCAAGGGAAAGGCAGACTGCAAGCCAGCAAAGCATATGGGTACTGTCGTACATCAGATGATCAATTTCATCGGCTGCCTGCAGATGGAATTCGCAGGAGCACAGGCCTTCTCATCAGTCGATACTCTTCTTGCGCCTTTTGTGCGCGAGGACGGCCTAAATTATAAGCAGGTCAAGCAATGCATGCAGCAGCTGGTATTCTCACTCAATATCCCTTCAAGATGGGGGTCTCAGTATCCATTCAGCAACCTGACTTTCGACTGGGTGGTACCTGAGGACTATAAGAAAGAGAAAGCAATTGTAGGCGGTAAGAGACTGGATTATACCTATTCTGATCTTCAGAAGGAAATGGACATGATAAACAAAGCGTTCCTGGAGATTATGCTTGAAGGGGATGCAAACGGCAGGATCTTTTCATTCCCTATCCCTACATATAACCTGACCAGGGACTTTAACTGGGAGAGCGAGAACGCAGAGTTACTGTTCGACGTCACTGCTAAATACGGCACCCCTTATTTCCAGAACTATATAGGGTCAAACCTTGATCCTAAATCGATCAGGGCGATGTGCTGCAGGCTCAATCTCAATCAGCTCGAGCTCATGAATCGGCCAGGCAGCATGTGGGGGCCGGGAGATAATACCGGTTCAATCGGTGTGGCCACTATCAATGTGAACCGGCTCGCATATCTTGCGAAAGACAAAGAGGAGTTTTTTGATCTCATCAAAAAATACATGATACTTGCCAAGGATTCACTGGAGATCAAGAGAAATATCATATCCAAGAACCTTGAGAACGGACTTATGCCATATACAAAGATATATCTTGGAACTTTCAGGAACCATTTCTCTACAATCGGTCTTTGCGGAATGCATGAAGCTTGTCACAACCTTATCAGTAAAGGCATTGGCTCTCCTGAGGGCAAGGAACTGGCTGTAGATACACTTAAGTATATGAAATCTATCTTAAGGGAGTTCCAGAACGAAACCGGAAACCTGTATAATCTAGAGGCGACCCCTGCAGAATCAACATCATACAGATTCGCAAGGCTGGACCGTAAATATCATCCAGACATCAAGCTTTCAGGTGATGAGGAGCCATTCCTCACCAATTCAACCCAGCTTAATGTAGATAAGACTGATGATGTTGTCATGGCGCTTGAGCACCAAAATGACATTCAGACTCTTTATACAGGAGGAACAATCTTCCATACCTTTCTGGGTGAAAGGATGGCGACCGGCGCAAGCTGTAAAAGACTTGTGCAGAAGATTGCCTATAATACCAAGCTTCCATATTTTTCGATTACCCCTACATTCAGCATATGCAAGAACCATGGATATATCAGGGGTGAACATTTCAAGTGCGATAAATGCGGAGAGGCAACAGAGGTCTATTCCAGAATAGTCGGATATTACAGGCCAATATCCAATTGGAACAAGGGAAAAGCAGAGGAATTTGTCCATAGGAAAGAATATGATGAGAAGATTTCTCTTGCGAGCCCGATGAAAGGAGAGCTTTTCGCTTATATGAGCGACGGAAGCAAGGAAGGCAAAAATGAGGCTCCTGAGGAGAATGAAGAAAGCGCTCTAAAAAAGGCAGAAACCTGATGAATCGTCTTTTTGCCTGTTTTTTTCTCTTTTTTAAACATAATTTTTAAATATGCCTCGTGCTTTTCTTCTATTTCAATAACCTAGAGGAGGTAATAATATTGGCTTTGACATATAAATTTTTTATGACTCCTATGTGTCCTGATTGCGGGGAGATCAAGGAATTCATAAAACAGCAGGACATAAAAGGAGAGATCATTGATGCTACTGTGGACGCAGGACTTGAACTTGCGCAGAAATATGAGATTACAAACGTTCCGACAATAGTATTCCTGAATGAGAATCAAGAGGTTGTCTCAGAAGCATCATCGGTCGATGACATAAAGAAGATATTGGAAAATAAACCGATCTCTTCATTTGATTAAGATGATCCCTATAAAAGGACTTGAAAAGACATCGCTTGTAGATTATGCGCCTTATACTGTATCTACTATATTTATAGCCGGATGCAACTTCCGGTGCCCTTTCTGCCACAATCCTGAGCTTGTAGAACCGAGCGATTCTACACCAAATTTTAGTCAAGAAATGATAATCAATTTTCTTCGGAGCAGAAAGAAGTGGCTGGACGGTGTCTGTATCACGGGTGGAGAGCCTACGCTTTTTCCTGAGCTAGTAGAATTTATCAGAAAAATAAAGGATGAAGGACTGCTTGTGAAACTTGATACAAACGGAACGAATCCTAAGATGCTAAGAGAGCTTTGCGATAACAAGCTGGTCGATTATGTTGCTATGGACATAAAAAACAGTCCTGAAAGATATCAGGAAACTGCAGGCGCAGAGGTCTGTATCGAAGACATCGGAAAGTCAATAGAGATAATACAGAACTCTGGTGTAGATCATGAATTTCGTACGACCGCTGTTCCGAGGTTCCATACAAAAGAAGATATTGAGAAGATCAGGGACTGGATGGCTGGATCAAAACACTTTTCAATCCAGAGATTCAGGTCAACAAATGTGAGCCTTCTTGACAAGGACCTTGAAGGAGAGGCTGGCTTTACTGATGAGGAGATCTCAGAGTTCTCTGATATACTAAAGGAGAAGATAGATGAAGTCGAAACCAAAAACTGATACAGTGAAACTGGTATCCGGAATAACCGCAGGGATCATGCTATTGGTTTTTATACTGTTCTCTTTTCGTGTTATCGATGCTGCAACATTTTGGATATTGACTGCAATAATTGCGGCCTTCACATTTTTTGGTCTTCCGAAAATCCGAAAATATTTCGCTAATTAGGCGCTAAAATATATAAATGGCCTGGAGATTACTAAAGAAAAATGAAATATAAGAGACCTGATTGGGATGAGTATTTCATGGCGATGGCTGTAGTCGCCTCGACCAGAGCAGTATGCAAGCATGTTAAAGCCGGATGTGTCATAGTCTATGACAACAGAATCGTCGGAACAGGGTACAATGGTATGCCACCTGGTCTAATCAATTGTGAAGAATTCGGATGCAGAAAGGAGAAGCTCGGCCTGGACTACAAGAAAAGCATCAATATGGGCAAATGCGATGGAGTGCATGCTGAGATGAACGCGCTTGCGAACCTGACGCAGATGTCCTATCAGGGAGCGACGGTCTATGTGACAATATTTCCATGCAAGGACTGCGCAAAGAACCTTCTTGCATATAAGGTAAAAAGAATAGTCTACAAAAGAGAATATGATAAGGGAGATTCTGCTAACTCCATGAGGCTTTTGAAGGAAGCAGGGGTTGAGGTAAAGAGGCTTGATCTTTCAGGTGAACGGATGCTTGAGATACTTTTTTTGCATCCAGGTGTTGACTTTGATGTCTTCAGCGAAAAAGATAAGGAGAAAGCCCTTTTAGATCACTGAGTGATTTTAGATAATTCTTTGGATTTTCTGCATAGCATTTTATATCCTTGGAAACTTCTTTTTTGAGGCGATTATGAAATCCTAGCCTACCTGCGCTTACGCCTGCAGAGCTCTGTTCTCAGTATAACATAAATATTCTCTCGTGGCACAGAAGGCTAGGATTTCATAATAGCTTTTTTTGAACAAAATTAATAAATAACAAGGAAATCCGAATAAATAAAATGACACTGAGACTATTCAATACGCTGACCAGGAAAAAAGATGTGTTCAAGACTGTCGAGCCAAATAGGGTAAAGATGTACAATTGCGGGCCGACTGTATATAATTTTGCGCATATAGGTAATTTTAGGGCATATGTAGCTTCTGATATCCTCAAGAGATACCTCCTCTACAAAGGATATTCTGTAAAGCAGGTCATGAACATCACAGATGTTGATGACAAGACAATACGCGACTCCCAGAAGGAAGGAATAACACTCAAGGAATTCACACAAAGATACACCAAGTATTTCATGGAAGACCTGGAATCTTTGAACATAAGCAAACCGGATATAATGCCTAAAGCGACAGAGCATATCAAGGAGATGGTCGAGATGGTCAAGATACTGCTTGAAAAGAAGATTGCATACAAAGCAGAAGATGCAATATACTTTGATATCTCAAAGCTCAAGGATTACGGCAAACTCTCAAGGATCGACGTGAAGTCGAACAAAGCAGGTGCACGGGTCAATCAGGACGAATATGACAAGGAGAATGCCAATGACTTCGCCTTATGGAAGCTTTATGATAAAAGCGACGGTGAGGTGTTCTGGGATACTGAGGTCGGGAAGGGAAGACCTGGATGGCATATCGAATGCGCTGCGATGTCAATGAAGTATCTTGGCATGCCTTTTGATATTCATACCGGCGGAGTCGACCTGGTATTTCCTCATCATGAGAATGAGATTGCGCAGGCAGAAGCAGCTTATGGAAAAAAGTTCGTGAACTTCTGGCTGCATAACGAATACATACTTGTAGATGGAAAGAAGATGAGCAAGTCGCTTGGCAATTTCTACAGCCTCCGCGATGTCCTGAAGAAAGGATACGATTCGACTGCAGTCAGATACCTGCTCATGTCTTCGCATTACAGGCAGCAGTTCAATTTCAGCTTTGAAGGCCTCAACGCCTCAAGAAGTTCAATCGACCGCTTGAATGAACTTGTCATAAAACTCAGGGCAATAGAAGAAACTGATGTATCTGATGATTTTACAGAAGGGCTGATACAAAAGGCAAAGCAGGGATTTTCTGAAGCCATGGACGATGACCTGAATATATCTCTTGCACTATCGAGGATATTCGATTTTATCAGGATCATCAATCAGCATATCATGGACGAAAAAATCTGCAGGGAATCAGCTGATAAGATAATCGATCTTCTCAGAAGCATTGATTCTGTACTGGGGGTCATGGATTTTTCTGAACATAAGGTGCCTGAGAAGATAAAAACACTGGCAGAAAAAAGACTCGAGGCACGTAAGAAGAAAGATTTTGAACTTGCTGACAAACTACGAGATGAAATAAGAGAAGCTGGGTTTTCAATCGATGATACTGCAGATGGGTACCAACTGAAGAAAATATAAAAAAATAAAAAAAGCATTAGAAGAGAATCACTTCTTCTTCTTCTTTTTCTTAGCCTTTTTCTTAGTAGCCTTCTTCTTCTTCTTTGTAGCAGTCGACTTCTTCTTCTTCTTGGCTGTCTTCTTCTTTGTTTTTGCCATCATAGCACCTCTGTTCATTTTGGTCATGGAGATATCTCCATCCCTATCTATGAAATATAGATACCCATCCTTTTTTTTGAGGCCTATCTTCTTGACTTTTATTGAATCGAACAAAAAAGATCACCTCAAAAAAAATTTTATTTAGTGGTTTTATGAATCAACTAATATTTAAACTTTTTGCATTTTATGAAATAAAAAAGCAAAGAAATAATTATTCATGCGGCTTTGGGCGGGCCGTATCTTTTCAATCTGTTCTGAACCTCTTCCTCATTCAGCCCCATCTTCATCAATTCCCTTCCTATTTCTTCAGTTGATCTTCCTGAGTTTATGGATAGATCTATGAACTGATTGATGTCATCATTAAGATTGACCATTGTGTTCTCTATGTCTAATATTATCTTGTCTATCTTTTCCGGATTGTGGCCTGCTGAGAGAAGGGCATTTCTTATCTCGTCTTTTCTATGACCTCTCTTCATGTTCTCATGAACGTAGTTAAATAATTCCTTGTCCACATTCCTTGAGCTCTTCTGACCTTTTTCTACCTCATACTCTGCAATGACCTCGTCTATCGCGACCTCATCATGCCCCATCGACAGCAATATCTCCTTTGACTTCGATATCTGCTGTCCATAATTTTCTGCGGTCTTTATGTAGGCAAGTATCTCTTCTTTTACTCTTTCTGATTCTTCAAGGTCCTGGATTATCTGTTCTACCAATGCAGGTTCATTTCCTGCCTGTGTCAGCGCTTCCCTTGTCTCTTCTAAGGTCATTCCGGCGAGCATCGAAGATATTATGTAATTCTTAATCTCATTCAAAAAGGAATCATCTATCTCATCGGATTCCTGCTTATCATCAACAAATCCCTTGTCTTGGGACTGAGCCTCTTCGACTGCAACCTCTGATTCTGCAGCTGTTGCTGTACCTTCCTGTGATTGCATGGATATCTCTTCATTTGCAGGATTCTGCACGACATATATCCTTTCATCAATCAATTGCTCTTCATATCCATTCTGTATCAACTGGCTCTTTATTTCATCCGGCTGCATACCTGACTGCAAAGAGCTTGATATATACTCGTCTATCTGTGATATATCTTCAGGACTCAGTCCTTCATAGGTTCCTGAAGCCGGCTCTTCATAGGCTTCTTCGTAACCTTCTGTCGGCTGTTCCTGACCAATATCCTGATTATATCCTTCTGGCTGAGGAATAAGACCCATGTCCATCAGCTTGTATTCTATGTCACGTGGATCATGCCCTGCGCCCTGCAGTATCTCATATATCTTTTCTATTGACTTTTCTTTTCCCAAAAATTTTCTTTTCTTGAGCTCCTTTATTATGAAATGTCCCAGTTCATCGTCTTTGGAAAGGGATTTAGCCACGGCAGAAAGATCCTTTCGCGAAAAGGATTTCTTTTCTGCCGCAACTAAATGTTTCCTCTTTGGTTGCGGAGATCCAGCGGTATCTTGTTGGGGGTGTCCAAGTGATCTTTTGTACAGAAGAAAACCGGCCGAACCACCTCCCACAACTAACACGATTACGAGGAATATGATCCAATTGTCTTTTACAGTCTGAACTATACCGCCTGTCGATGTGACGTTTGTCTGGTTGTTCTGGGATCCCTGTATGTCTGATGGATTCTGCTCGTCTATCGCTGTCGTCGGTTCATCATCAGACTGCTGTTTTTTAGATACAATGGCAAATAAATCAAGCACGTTGGTCTCTGCTTCATAGTTATAATAATCAGTCTCCTCATTAATGAAGGTGGTGTTGATAGGGTCCCATCCTCCAAGGAACCTCTTCATGACAATGTTTTCCTTGTCTATGGAGTTTTGAGTCAACCAATCCTTTTTGACCCTGAATTTAAGGGTTGCCTTGTTCAGATTCTTGATCGATAGTCCTGAAGGATCTATCTTGAATACCTGGTAGATGTTGTCATCAGTCGGAAGAGATATCATAGACGTATCTATATATTTAGTGAGTTCGATGTCGACGTCTCTTTGGTCCTCATTTACATAGAACTGTATCTCTTCTAAAGCAAAATTGTCATCTCTGATACTTAGATCTTCTTCATCGTCTTTTCTTATCCTTCCTACCCTGTAATCTTTCTTGTATTCAGATGATCCATCCTCATCTTCGTCCTCTTCAGGCAGATATTCAAATGATATCTCCTTTGCCTGGGATATTGTGTTTCCGCTCTCATCCTGGCATAATATGTAGTAGGTGTAATTGCCAGGTTCCAGGTCTTCGATGTCTACTGATTGCCTTGTTTTTGCAGATGTACTGAAACTTCCGTTCATTCCATCCCATGTCGTGGATGTTCTGGAATATCTGCAGAAGCTGTCTTCATCAAGATCTACCTCTATCTCCACTTCATCTTCATCTGTCTCGGTAGTTCCATTCGGCCTTATATCCTGTATCTTAGGCGGTGTCTGATCATCTATTGCAAAGCTAATATTTAGTTGGGCACTGTTTCCTGCTTCATCTGAACATTCGACTATAAAATTGTAATCATTGTCGTTTTCGAATGTGTCAGAGAATATAACATAGTGGATATATTCATAATCTTCGCATGTTTCAACACAATCGTCATAACTATCTTCACACTCGTCTTCGCAGTCATCATCATTATCACAATCATCATCACAGTCTTCATAGTCATCCTCGCAGTTATCTTCGCATTCTTCCTCGTCGACTATATCTTCAATATCTCCGTCATCTTCATCATCATTATCCTTGAAAAGCTCCCAAGTACAATTGGCTTCCTCGTCGACTGATATGTTGAGTATAAGTCCTTTTGAATCCGTGAATGTACTTCCGTCTTTCGGAGCAATCTCCTCTATCTCCGGCGCTACAGTGTCTATTGAAAATGACCTTGAAGATGTCCTTTCATTACCCTTGAGATCCCTTACATAGACTGTGTAGTTATATTCAATATCAGATAGTTCTGTCCTTGAATAATTATAATAATCTCCAGATGCTGTCATAGAAACATTCGATGCGCCGGCCCAACTGATCCTTGGATAACCGCTGTATGATGGTTCCCCTGTTGTCAGCCTTATTGTTATGTTCTCTGTATTGATGGTGGAATCATCTGCTGGTGTCGGGTCTGCAAAAGTGATCGTCGGCGCAGTAGTGTCGTTTAATCTTGACCATATCGTAGATGTCTCTGAGTTATATGATGAGTCTTCGCAGCTTACTGTGAAGTAATTGGTCAGGCCAGTTGAGTCCGCAGTAGCATTATAGTATCTGTAATGCGATCTATTGTTAGATGATGAGGTCATCACTACTGACGAGGTCGTCGTGGTAGTTCCGAACAAGCTGGCTGTGACCGTGCATGTGGCTGCCTCATTGGTCGAGACGTTCAGCGAGAAGTTATACCATTCTCCTATGGTGCTTTCGTTGCTGTGGCTCGTGAATGTGATTCGAGGCGCTGCAGTGTCCAGAGTCGCGTCTGTCGTAAAGTTGAATTCTGAACTCTGGTTAGTATTTCCCCAACCATCAGTAGAGTTGACAACATAGTAATATGTTGTCCCGTCATCTAATCCTGTCAATTGTGCAGTATGGCTCATCAGGTAGCTTAGGTTCGAATAAGTGTATGAATATGATCCTGAACTTGTGCCATATTTTACTATTGTTGTGGATGTCTTGTCGGTTGTCCATGATATCGTCGCAGACTCGTTTGTTATAGATGAGTTAGTTATTCCGCTTATACTGATAGGTATGGTATTCCTGGTCTCATTGACATGGAAGGTATGATTTGTGCTTTCTATGTTTATATTACCTTTAGTATCATTGCACTTATAATACAATGAATATGTGTTGTTCTGACTGAGACCTGTATAATTGTAATAATGCATTCTCGTCTCGTTTGTCATATCGAAAAGCGTGCCTGATGTCGTGAAATTGAAACTTATGTTTGTTGAACTGAACTTGCATGTGGCCTGCTCGTCTGTTGTGATGTTTATATATGCGAATGCAGTCGAATTGGCTAGGTATGTGTCATTCTGTGGATATGCAAGTGTAATCTGCGGCCCTGAAGGATCTGTCCTGTTTATCGTAAAATTGTCTTCTGAATGCGTAGGTCGGTATCCCTGCGCAGATGCATTGCAGGTTATCCTGAAGGAAAAGTTTCCGTAATCAGAAAATGTTGTTGAATACATATAAAGAGTATATGTCGAGTTGTATGTCATGTTCTGGCTTGCTGACCATGTTCCTGTATAGTTGTGGCTTAGGTTGCATGTTATTCCTGTTCCGTTTATCGGCTGGCTTGAATTGGTTAGGTTCGCTATGAAGGTTATTGTGTCATTCTGCTCTGTTGTCTGATTTTCTGAAGTATCCCATATGGTCAGATTCGCTGCGAATCCTATCGCGAATGAGGAGAAGCCTGTCACGTTGAAAGTCAGCTGATCGTCCTGGCAGGTCTTGGATGTGCAGATACCTGCAGATTCGCAGTCCGCGGATGATGCGATGGTGTCATATCTAGATGCTTCGGACTGTGAATAATAGATGGTTCTTACTGGGCAAGAGACATTTAACATATCTATTTTTGCCGGGACATCGAGGCTCGATAGTGCTGTGGAGTTTAAGCTTGCAAAGGCGTACGTGATTATTATGCTATTATCAAGATCTGCACCTGAGAAATTATTTGAACCCGGGAAGTGAATCTTTCCGTCTGTTGTTCCTACTTTCGCGTCAGTGACGTCTGTCAGGTCAGTCTCGAGCGCAAAGTCAGTGTAGTTGGAAAGAAGACCAGAGATGTTTGGCATTGTGCCGGTCTGGTTTGAAAGCTCTGTTCCAATGAGCCTGCTTGCGGTTATGTTGACTGAGCGGTCTATTCCTACATATGAACTCTTCCTAAGCTTTATTGTATGATTACTGTAGTGGACCAAAGCTGTCCCTGTTTGTATGAAGCCTGTGATGTTAATCAGTTCTGTTTGTCCCTGTGAATCTGTGAGCTGTGATTCAAGCATGGTATTGTTGAAATATACAGATGCGTTCACTCCCGACAGGTTTGATGATGTTGAATCATTTACATAAAGCCTGAGATGCCAGGTGAAATTTACCTGTGTTCCAGAACCTATGTTTCTTTGTGCTGCTGTTGTGTTTATGAAATAACTTGTCCCTGATGTCTGTGTCTGAAGATCATCTGAGACTGAATTGTTGAATGTGCAGTCTATGAAAACATTGTCCTGCGAAGATACAATATAGACAGAATCTCCTGAATGGTAATCAAGGTGATGCAGACTTACTGTATTATCTGACGAGGTATCTATTCCTATCGCATAAAACGAAGATGATGAGTTTATCGTGTTAGATGTTATCGAATTGTTGTCTGAGCCAGCCTGAAGCTCTATCCCTGACCATCGGCTCTCAAGTATTGTATTGTGTGATACGCTGTTTTCATCTGATGAATCCAAATATATCCCTGATCCTGTGTTGTTCTGGAAATCGTTTTGGGTGATGTTGTTCAGATCCGAGTTCTCTAGATAAATCCCATCCTGTGCATTGAAAGAGAAGTTGGAGTCGGTTATATTGTTTCTGACTGACTTCAGATAAAGCCCGTAGTTTGAATTGTTAGTGAATGTGCAGTTTCTAACGTAGGTGTTGTTATGAATTATGTTCAGGCCGTTGTAATTATAGATGAACAGCGAGTTGTTGAAAATTGACTGAGGCGATGAGTATATACCTTCTTCGGATGAACTGTAGCCTGCATCTTCTATTCTTGAATCGGCTATCACCATCTTCGCCCCAGTATGGTTGCCGTCCAGAATATAGCTGTAATCTGTGTTTGAACCAACAATTGATGATGATATTCTCAAGTCTGTGCTATCTGTCAGCTCGATCCTGCTAGCTCCGTTAGATGATGGGGAAAGTGTGAGGTTCGACTGCTCAAGCGATAGGTTCTCTTCTATGTAGATGCTAATATCAGAACTTAACTGGATGCTTTTTGCTGAGCACGCTGTAGGTACTGTTATATTCCAGCTGATGTTCTGCCTTGGACTTATCCCTGAACAGTTGGCTATTCTTTGTCCTGCAAAGGATGCAGTCAGATTCATTGTCATGGATGAGGTGAAATTCACAGGCTCTGAGATGAAGTACGTGCTGTTCTGAGCTACTGCTGTGTATCTTGTATGATAGTAATTACCTGAGGCATTTGATCTGTATTCTGTGAGGTTCTGCTGTGAAATACGGCCTGATGCATCTGTGAGTCCAGATGATATAATATTATGATATGAATCGTAAATCGTGAGATTCATTCCCTGAGCCTGTGATGCAGAGGTAGAATTTACAAAGAAACTTATGGACCATGCGGTGAAAAGTTCAGCATTGTCGAAGAATGATACCATGCTGGAGTTGAAGTCTGAATCTGTTATCGTATTGGATGTGTTCTCTCCAGATGATCTTATGTCTGATATTCCTGCGTCCTGTAGGGTCATGTTATGGATTGTCGTGTTTGTGACACTGTTGAGTAGAATGTTGTATATTGTGCTGGACCCAACTGTCGAGTCTGACAGGCCGCTGTCCCTGGTCTGCTGAAGATTTATCCCATAATCTGAGGATGAAAGATTGCACGAGCTTATCCTTAGTCTGCTTAGGTTATACGAGTATATGGCAGATGAATATCCAGATATGTTACAGTTACTGATCGAGACATTTGTCTTGTTGCCTACCAGTATACCATAATCTGAGTTGTTTCCGATGAATCCAGCATATCTGCAATCAAGAGCTGTGTTGCTTGAATTTATCAGTATCACTGAAGAGGAAGAGTTTATGTAGTATGTAGTCAGATTCTCTATTGTCCATGTTCCTGCTGACTCAATAGATATCCTGTCATCTGTGTTGTTATGCAAGGCAAGTGTTATATTTGAGTAATCACAACCAGCAGAACAGACAGTATATGTTGCTGCAGAAGCCATACTGGCCGAGAGCAGCAATATCATAATCAGAAGGATGGCCTTTTTCATGGAAGACCACCTCTTGTCGTTTCGTTATCTACTATGATCTTTCTTCTGGTAAAGGGAAGGTTCCAGCGTTTCAGGAAATCTGAGATATCCTGATCATACCTGTCTTCTACAATCAGTACTGTCTTTGCCACATGAAGCACCTTGTAGGTCTTGACTATCCCTGATTTTCCATCTCTTCCTTTGAGTGCATAGTAAAACCTGACCTTGTCCTTTGGCATAAGATGAGAAGTAGAGTATGTGTACATGACCATCTGCTTTCCTGATCTGATATAGTCGTTTCCAAAGAACACCTTCTTATTCCCCTCGTTAAGTAGTTTAACATTTATCATTTATAAATATTTCTATGTTGTAAAATATAACATATTTTATTATTTTTATTGTTAACTTATTTAACTTAAAATAAATAATCAATTTTTAATGTTATTGCATTTAACGTCAAATGTTTTATTTATTAATTTATTTATCAATTTTTAATTTATTTTTTTATTTTTTTGTTATATTAATTATTATTAAAACTATTATAATTCTTTATTGTTATTAAATTTAACTTAGAAATTAACTTTTTTGTTATGAGATTTAATATTTAAGGCTTTTTTACTGTTAAATGTTAATATGTTTAATTAATTATTTTTTATTTACTTCAATCTTTTTTATAATTTGCTTATAATTTTTTTAATTTTGTTAAATAGTTTAACTAATTAATTATTTTATGATTTTTTTGTTATGTATTTTAACTATATTTTTATTATAAATTGTTAATTGATTTAACATGATGGTTTTTTTTAGAGATATAATTTTTTATGTTATATATTCTTTTTTAGAAATACTGAATCCAGGAAATAATCAAAGAATCTTCTTTACTGAGTCAAGATCAAATACCTCTTCTACAGCTACAGCGATAGCATGCTTGATCTTTGGCCCTTCGTTTTTCTGGGAGCAGATATCAAAGTATTTGCCTTCAGTGAAGACTTCTGCAGGTCCTTTGATTCTATAATAGTCGTTCATGTCTCTTGTGACTATGCAGGCCTTCTTTGTCTTTTGCAGATTATCCAGCGTAGTTTTCATCTGACAATCAGCTATGAGAAGCTTGTCATCAGTAAAACCCAGTGATATGACTATGTTGGCATTAGGAGATCCCTCCTTGGAACTGGTTGAAAGAAGAAGCTCCTTTCCTTCCTCAAAAGCTGTTTTCCAATCCATATGAAATACTAATAAGCTTTATTATAAAAACGTTTGGGTAGTGCGGCTAAGTAAACTTTATGGTGCTTATTATTCCAGATTCGAGCCGTCGAATCCGCAATCCCCAGAACTCACCAATAAACCAGGGCCAAACGCCCATAAAAATTAGATTAGATATCGATTCGAAGCGGTGAGTTCTGGTCATCTGGGCCATTTGCTACGGCTGATTTTTTTGATATGCATATTCTTGCAAAATGGCAGCGGCTCTGCAGCAAAATCGTGACATGATGTGCAAGCAATCGTATAGCTTCGCAAATCCTTTTTGGCCTAGAAGATGATCAGCAGCTTGATCCTGACTAAGCCGGTTAGTGCCTCTTTAGGAATCTAGTTCTGCCAGCAGATTCTCTATAATCTTCCTGTATTCTGCCATCTCTCTGCTTTTTGCGTCTGCAGCACCTTCAAAGCCAGTCCCTATCCTGAAATACTTGCATCCGAAAACAAAAGTAGGAACGCTTCCTCCTGGATTAAATCTTCGATAGACTGCAATCTCGGAGTCTGGCGTGAACGTCTCGACCTCTTCTGTGAGCGTGTTATCGCCAGTATCCAGGTTCCAGTGATATGCCACAACTTCATCACCATACTCAATCATCGTATCATCGAAAAGATTAGATGCCCATATGCAGTGAGGACATCCTGTAGAAGAGAACATCCTTATGACCGGTTTATTGTCTTGCGTGCATATCTCTGCAGAACTAAGTTCATTGAACGTACCTGTTGTCTCGAGCGACTGAAGATCATCGTATTGTACGGCCATGTCCTCTGAAATATCATAGAGCACGATGTCTGATCCATTGATAAGCCCCTTGATATAATCGCTGATTGCTTTCCTCATCTCAGATTGCTTATCTATCTGCTCGTTGAACTGCTTGTTTATCGAAAGCTCAATTCGAATCTTATCCTTAAAGTCCTCTACAGAGTCCATTTTCTCTTCGAGCATGATTATCTGGTAGCCGTCTGCATCCTCGAATGGTTCAGAGAACTGTCCTGCGTGGTTAAGCTTGTCGACCTGGACCCTGATTACTTCATCGAGGTTGGACGGGTTCAATGCAGGAATGGTGCCTTGCTCATCCCCAAGACTGTCCTCATTGTATTCTTCCACGAGCTGCTGGAAAGGCGCTCCTTCAAGAAGTTTCTGATGCACCTTGTTTATTATTGTCAGCGCCTCTTTTTTTGATCTGGTTGTATTGCAGCCAACAGCACCCTCAAAGCAGACCAGAATCCTCTTTACCCGAAGCTCTATGAACTGGTCCTTGTTATCCTCAAAGTATTCTTCAATCTCCTCGTCTGTGACTTCTGTGGAAGAGGTGTTGTATTCGAATTCTGACAGAACTGTCTTGTTTATCAGCCTGTTCATGAGATCCTGCTTCAGGTGCGCCTCTTTTATGTCCTTTTCCCAGTCCTCTTTTCTGATATTGTTCATGTCGAGAAACGCTTCAATTTTTTCTATCTCCTCTTTCCTTGAGTCCATATAGTTTCTGATGGCCTGCTTGACTCTTTGAAGGTCCGGCTCTATTCCCTGTCTCCTTGCTTCCTGCACAACTACAATCTCTTCTATCGTGAGCTCCCTGGTGAAATTTTTTGTGGCCTGCGGGCCGTACTGCATCTTGAGATAAGCCTGCCTCCTGTTGAGTTCGCCAAGCGTTATCTCCTCTCCGTTTACATCTGCTACAACGTAGTCCTCTGTGTATACAGTCCGACCGGTGGCCGAACTGAAAAAATCCATGAACACATTGAAATTCACTATAAGCCACGCAGCACATATGATGCTTATAATGATCAATATAAGATAGATTAAATTCTTTTTTTTCTCAGGCATAGATCTTGTTTTATTGGTAGTGTTTTTGCCTGTCTTTTTTGATCTTGAATCTTTTTTCTTGATGATTATCACCTTTCCATCTTTTCCAATCTCTTTGGTTTGTCAAAGTCGAAAATGGTTAATAAAGGTTACGATTAGACGATAATGGAAATAAATATGATATTCGGTTTTCAACTCGCTCTTCCTTTGGCCCTGACGACGATGCATCTGAAAAGGTCTGTATCTAAAAAAAGTAAAACCAAATATTTATAAAATACCAGGTATTAAAAATAGTCTATGTATGATATAGTCATAGGGAGGTCAAAAGAGGACAGAGAGAAGATAGGTACACTCGGGACAATCTTTCTCGGTAAACAATATGTGCAGATGGGCCAGACAGTATCACTCTCTACAAAAGTGTATCTTGATATGATCAGAAGCCATGTAGTGTTCATCTGCGGAAAGAGAGGCGGCGGAAAGTCATACACCATGGGCGTCATCGCAGAAGGGATGGCTGATATGCCAGACGAGATAAAACAGAACCTATCTATAATCCTTTTGGATACAATGGGCATATACTGGACCATGAAATATGCCAACCATAAAGAAGAACATATACTCAAAGACTGGAACCTTCCTGCAAAATCGCTCGATGTGGAGATATATACACCTGCCGGTTTCTACAAGAAATTTAAAGAACAAGGCATCCAGACAGATCATCCTTTTTCAATTAGGCCAAATGAGCTGGATTCCACAGACTGGTGCATGACCTTTGGAATCGATGTGAATGAACCTGCTGGCGTTCTTATGGAAAGGGTGATCGGAAGCCTTCGAAGGTCAGGAGCAAATTATTCAATCATCGATATGATAAAGGCAATCAGGGCTGACAAGCGAGGAGAACAAAAGGTCAAGGACATGATAGAGAACAAGCTTATCAATTCAGTCGCTTGGGGCCTGTTTTCCCAGAAAGGTACACCTCTCAAAGAAATAGCTGCTGGTGGAAAAGTGACTGTGCTTGATGTCTCATGCTATAACATGATTCCAAACGGATGGAATATAAAAAGCCTTGTGGTCGGTCTTGTGTCACAGAAACTTTTCATGGAAAGGATGAACAAGAGAAAAATCGAGGAATTTAAAGAGGTCCATTCAGCAACACATTATTTCGATGACAGTGAGGCCAGAAAACAGAAATTTCCTTTGGTGTGGCTCGTCATCGATGAGGCGCATGAGTTCCTGCCGAATGTCGGCATGACTATGGCTTCAAGTCCGCTGATTACCATACTGCGTGAGGGAAGACAGCCAGGGATCAGCCTGATACTTGCAAGTCAGCAGCCGGGGAAGATCCATACAGATGTAATGACACAGTCAGACACGATTATCAGCCATAGGATCACTGCCAGGATAGATACAGATGCTCTTGGGGCATTGATGCAAAGCTATATGCGGGAAGGTCTGGACGTGGTGCTTGACCACCTTCCACGAAAGAAAGGAGCTGCAG
The DNA here is from genome assembly GCA_964390375.1 of uncultured Methanosarcinales archaeon. GTDB lineage: Archaea > Nanobdellota > Nanobdellia > Woesearchaeales > DSVV01 > CAYMIF01. The sequence goes on along the minus strand of CAYMIF010000005.1, from coordinate 34,494 downwards.
TGATATTTGACGATACTAATGAAAGGCTCTATCAGATCCAGGTGAGGCCGAGATTCACATGGCATGGCGGAGAGTCGCCTACTGCTTATCATCCACCTAAGAATGCAGATTCTGCTGATCTTGCAAAAATCGAGGCAAAGCTTGCTAAGAAGAATGAAAAATGAGATATGACAAACTGGTAAGAGACAAAATACCAGAAATAATAGATTCCAGTGGCGGCTCTGCGAAGATCCGTTCTTGTTCTGATCATGAATTCTGGAAATACCTGAAGAAGAAACTGTCAGAAGAAACCAAGGAGTTTATAGAAAGCGAAAAGACAGAAGAGATTGCAGATATCCTGGAGGTCTTGCATTCTATAATAGCACAAATGAAGGTCTCATATGAGGATATCGAGAATATGAGAATGAAGAAAAGAGAAGAACGCGGCGGATTTGACAAGAAAATAATACTTGATGAGGCCTAGTCGACCGATCAAATAAATTTTAGTTGAAAACAGTTATATATAATTTTCATTACCCCTGACCTGATGAAGAAAGAGATCAGGATAATCGGCATCGATGATGCACCGTTCGACAAATTCGACAGGAGAAAGAATGCAAAGGTCATCGGCACTTTCTTCAGGGGAGGCCTTTATCTTGACGGAATACTTTCGTGCGATGTGCAGGTGGATGGTATCGATTCCACGAAGAATATCTCAGATATGATAATAAAATCGAAGTTCTATTCCCAGGTTTCTGCAGTTATCCTGGATGGTATCGCTGTTGCGGGTTTCAATGTCATTGATATCGAGGAACTGAGCAGCCAGACCTGTCTTCCTGTGATAGTTGTCATAAGAAGAAGGCCTGACATAAAAAAGATCAAGCAGACACTGGCAAAACTCGGGATGCACAAAAAGACCAACCTTATCGAGAGGGCTGGAGAAGTACATGAATACAATAAGATTTTCTTCCAGGTGAAAGGTGAAAGCGTTGAGTTTGCAATGGAGCTCCTGAAAATCAGCTGCACCAGGTCATATATTCCAGAGCCTATCAGAGCAGCGCATCTTATCGGACATGGCCTGGTATTCGGTGAAAGCCACGGGGATGCATGAGGCTGACTAGCTTCTCCTGATAACAAATCTTTTGATTATCTCAGAATCAAGAAGCATGTGCAGCAGATAGAACAGGACTGCGATGATAGTGCATCTGAGGATTATCGAGATGAAAAGACTCAGGAAAAAGCTTTGGGGATAATAAAGGAAAAGCGTGTCAGTGGCTGGATCCATCTTCCAGAGGTCATTTGTGAACAAAATATTATGAAACAGGTCAAATGAACTGTCGAAAACAAAGGATGCAATGCTCAGGAAGATCACCAATGACAGGGTGAAGACTGCGGTGTTCCTGAGCGTCCTTGAGAAGAAATCCAGTATCTTTTCCTTCTTTGTAGTATTAACTGAGTACAATATCAGGAAAATCATGATGAGGAAAAAAACAGTCCTTGTGATCTTCATTCTATCGACAATCTGCCTTACGTCTTGCATGTGTGTCTTCTCTTTCTCGTTTAGCAGGTCTGTAGAGATAAAGGGCTGTTCTCCTCTCATATAGCCCAAGACCTCTTCGTCGACCTCTAGGATGTCTTTTTTTTCGAACCTTTCGAATACTCTGCTCTTCATCTGCTCCTTGATTATCAGAGAATCATTGTTAATGACATAGAGCGCAGATTCGATTATTATCGATAAGCCCAACAAGACCATGATGGTTATCTGGATGATTCTAGGAATAGTAATACTTTTTCTGGTTTTTTTGCTCGACATCCTTTTGACTGCCCTCCTTGTTCATCCTCGGCCGGCCGGATTCTTCTTCGCGCCTCAGTGTTATCGAGAGCTCAGAGAGAAGCTTGTTCATGCCGTCTTCCATCGAGAACGGACCTCGGACCGTACCTTCAACTGCCGGCTTTCCGTCAAAGACAAGGAGCCTTTCTGAAAGATAATCTATGAAAAGCAGGTCGTGGTCAACAGTCATTATCGATATGCCCCTGATATGGGAGATGTTCTCTATCACCTTTGAGACCAAGAGCCGCTGCTCGACATCAAGGTATGCTGAAGGCTCGTCCAGCAGCACCAGGTCGCAGTCCTTTGCCAAGGCCTCAGCAATCGCCACCCTCTGAAGCTCTCCTCCTGAAAGCTCGTTCACTGGCTTGTTCATGAGGTGCTTTAGGTTGAGAGGGTTTATGAGCTCGTTTGTGTATTTCTGGGTCGCCTGCCTGAGCACCATCATCACTGGCTGGTCTGAACCTGAATCTATGTACTGCGGCTTATAGCTGACCTTGATTCCTGTGTCTATTGAGCCAGTGTCTGGCTTTTCAACCCCTGCCAGAAGCCTGATGAAACTTGTCTTTCCGATGCCGTTCTCACCGATTATGCCGACTATCTCCTCCTTGTGGATCTCGCCAGGGTCTGCATTCAGCTGGAAAGACCCAAGAGTCTTGCCCAGTTCTGGCCATTCTGTCAGTCTGATCGTCTTTTTTGATTTTCTTGCCTGCCTTACATCAAAGCTTATCTTCTTGTCACGGAACCGTATGTTCTCCTCTCTTAGAAAACCGTCAAGATATGTGTTTATGCCTGCCTTGGATGACCTCGGCTGCGAGACAATGCCATAGCATGCATCTTTTCCGTACATTATGTGTATCAGGTCAGTCATGTAGTCCAGGACAATCAGGTCGTGCTCTATTATCAGGACTGCTGTATTCTCATCAGCCAGGTTCCTGATGAACCTGCTGATCTTCAGACGCTGCTTTATGTCAAGGTAGGATGTCGGCTCGTCGAAGATGTAGAGAGTCGCTTTTTTCAGTGCTGCTGCTGCAATCGCTATCCTCTGCAGCTCTCCGCCTGAAACCTTGCTGATATCATGGTCCAGGATATTCTCTATCTCGAGATTTCCTGCTATCTCCTGCAGCTTTCCCTGCTCGTCGACCTTTCCCAAAAGGTCTGCTATCTTTCCTTTCCGGGTCTTTGGTATCATGTCCACATGCTGGGGCTTGTAGCTCACTGTCTCTTCTCCTGCCTGCAGACGCTCGATGAAGCCCTGCAGTTCTGATCCCCGGAAATAGTCTATGAGCTCAGGTAGTTCTACAGGGTCTTGCTTTCCAAGGTTGGGTTTTTCCACTCCTGCCAGGATCTTTATGGCAGTGGACTTTCCGATGCCGTTCTTTCCGATGATCCCTACGACCTTTCCTTTCCTTGGGACTGGAAGCGAGTACAATGCAAAGCCGTTTGGGCCGTACCTGTGAATCGGGTCGGTCTTGAGCTCTTCAGGCAGGTTTATTATTGCGATGGCGTCGAAAGGGCATCGGTTCTGGCAGATTCCACAGCCAGTGCACAGAGCTTCGTCTATCTGAGCCTTGTTGTCGATTTTAACTATGCATTCAGAGCCTGTCCTGTTGACAGGGCACAGCTTCATGCAGAGATCCTGGCATTTGGCTGGATTGCATCTCTCCTTATGCACTACTGCTATTCTTGTCATGATATCCCCTTAGAATCGCGGGGGATTTATATAGTTTTATGAAAAAAGGTGCTGTCCTGAAAATAATGGTTTTATATTATTAAATCCGTCTGTGTCTTGAGAGAGAATATTTGCGGAATACAGAGAACAGGATGTTCTTTCGGATTGAGATTTTACAGTTCTCAATAAATATTCTCGAGACCAGATGGAGTTTTCACGAAGTGAAAACGCAATAGGATTTGATAATATATTCAAATGATACTTTTTGGACTGCGCCTTAAAAAAATACATGGTCTAGTTGCTCAGAATGCAGTGAAATTTAAATATCCTGGGTATTTACATCAATCAATGGATTCTGATGACAATCTGGATATAAGACTGTGCGAGGATTTCCTGCAACTGCTGCATGATCATGTTGTTGAACGTAAATGCTTAAACAGTTCCTCTGAGATCGAGAGATTCTTTGTTTTAGATTCTGCGTTCTCTTCGCGGCTGAAGGGAAAAGTGCTCAGGTTGCTTCGAAAGAGCACTTTAAACCTTTTTCGTGTCATCGACTGCGTCTGCTTTGAGCTTTTATTTGAGCATGAGAGGCTGCTTCTTCTGGGCAAACAAAAGAGCCGTGCCAAGGATATCTATGATGTCGTGCAGAAACATGCAGATTACAGAGGTATGATACTGAGGGAGCTTCGGAGCAGATATTCAAAATCGAAAAGCAGGAAACAGAAAAAGATAATAAACGGGATCAGCGGAAGGCTCTTTGAAGGCATCAGCAGGCTTGTCGTGCTCGTGACGCACAGATGCCAGCTTCGATGCAGCTATTGCAGGGTCAGGAAGTATGATGCACAGATGGAGCTTGATGATATAATCAAGTGTGTGGATCTTCTGTTGGACTCGCGCAAGAAAAAGCTGCAGCTGCAGTTCTTCGGAGGAGAGCCGTTGCTCATGTTCGAAGAGATCAAGAAGACAGTTCAATATGCAGAGAAAAAAGCAGAAAATATGGGGAAAGAGCTTTCTTTTCTGCTCACGACAAACGGGATTGCACTGACTTCGGATAAGCTTGACTTTTTCAAGAAACATGATTTTACTATCGAGCTTTCACTTGACGGCTCAGCAGAGGCGCAGTCTGTACAGAGGAAATCATCTGACCCGAAGAAGCATTATGAGATGATCGTGGGCAATCTTGATGCACTTTTTGTTTCTGGCGTGAGACATTATGCTATCATGGTCGTGACTCCTGAAAGCGTACGTGACATGGTCAGGAATTTTCAGACGCTTGTCGGATACGGCTTTTCTCAGGTCCAGGTGAATTATGCTCTCGGAAGGATATGGGAGGATGAGAAATGGAGCTTGTTTTTAGAAGGCATGCGAAAAATAGCTGAGCATTATTCAGGCAATGAGGATAGCTTCTTGAATTTCACTGAAAGATTGGAGCCTGTCGTTCTAAATGCGGAGGTGACTGTTGACTGCGACGGCACAATATTTCTGGAGACTGGGATATGCATCGAGGAGGATTTTGCTAAGATCAAGGAAGCATTCAGGATCGGGGAGTTATCTTTGGCCAGGAATGTCAATCTTCTTTCGAGCACAAACTTCCTGACATTCCTTAGGCTAAGCAGGGCATATTCAGAGAAAGAGATGGTGTTTCGCAGGATAATCCTAAACAACATAATCCGGGGAGAACAGCTTGGGCATTTTTTGAGGATGCTCGTGCAAAAAAAACACAGATTACATGATGCCTTTTGATATGAACGTGTCCAGGATCTTTGTGTCGTTTTTGAACTCAGGCGTAATTATGCCTTTTGCTTCTTTTAGTCCAAGCCAGGCATGCTCTGTGTGCTCATTACTCAGTCTGAGATGATCTGTCAGGGCCCTGCATGCGAATGTTATCATAGTTATCACCTGACCATCGTCTCTTGTGAAATGATGGACCTTTAGAGGATTGCCTATATAGATATCCTGGCCTGTCTCTTCCTTTACTTCTCTATTTAGACCCTTGAACGGGTCCTCTCCTGGGCTTAGGCGGCCACCTGGAACTTCCCATGCTCCTGGCTTGTGCACGTCATCCGGTCTTCTTCTGATCAGGAGCAGTCGTGAATGTTTGTCTAATATGAATGCTTTTACTGCAATCCTCGGGGTTTTCATGATATTATCCAATATATCGGAAAGTATATAAATTTTTATGGGTTTTCCAAAAACTGTGGGAATGCAAAAAAGTAGAAAAAGCAGGATAAAGATAGGAATCATCGGGCTGGGATATACTGGGAAAAAGCATTTTTCTACGTTTTTCAAATCAGACAGATGCGAAGTCTGCTTCATCTGCAAGAGAAATTTTTCGACATTTCAGGATTCTTCAGAATATGATGGAACAGAAAGATACACAGACTTTCAGGAAGCAATATCAGATGGGGGGGCAGATGCAGTGTGTGTCTGCACTCCGGACTCGAGTCATTATCCTATAGCAAAATACGCTCTTGAACATGGTCTTGATGTATTCGTGGAAAAGCCGCTTGCAGAACATCGGGCCCAGGCTAAGGAGCTTTGCGAACTGGCAGAAAAGAAAGGCAGAATCCTGATGGTGGGCCATACAGAGGTATATGACAGGCATATCAATGAACTGATCAGGCTTGCTTCATCCAGGCAAGTCAAAATGATAGAATCAGTCAGAGCCGGAGGCGATTTCTCACCAAGAGACAATCTTGAGCCGAACCTTTGTGCTATGGAACGATCACTATACGACAGGCTGATACATCAGTGCGGTGTTGTCGATGCGCTGGCAGGGACTGAAGCCAAGAAGATCATCAGCTATGAAAAAGAGCTTTCCTGCAGGAAGCATAAGATTTTCTCTACTGTCTTGTTTGAAAATGATGTTTTAGCAGATATCAAAACATTGACCATAGCTGATGCAGGGCTTCTTAAGAAAATATCTGTCAAGGGCGCTGGATTTTCAATCAATTATTCTCTTCGGAGAGGGAAGGCCAGGCTTGTTATGCAGGAGAACGGGAAAAAGACCGAGATACAACCAAGGCTTGATGCAGATGATTTTTCTAATGCAGGCCTTGCATTTGTCGATGCAGTTGAAAATCTTAGGAAACCAATCTCAGACGGGCGGTCTGGTCTTCGAACCATGCAGACGGCACAAGGCATTGTAAGACAGCATGACGTGGACATGGAAAGGCTCAAGGGTTTCATGGCTTCAAACAATGTCTATTCATATATCAATTATGTGCGCAGCTTCTTTGGACTGGAACCGCAGTTTCTGAAGCTCATATCTACAACCGACCCAGGCTGCTTTTTGCATTCCAAAAGCTTTCTTTTGTTTCGGCAGCTGGGGTTCCTTATATCTAAATCAGACAAGGAGGTCATCGACCAGATTATGAAGGATCCATCAGAAAAAAGGATCTCTGAAGAATATCATAAGAGGCTTTCTGATGGCTCTGATCTTGTCAGGATCGGGCTAGAGTGCAACCAAAGCTGCCTGTTCTGCAATATATCTGATGCTGACAGGGTCCAAAAAAAATCTGAGATCAGAAAAAAGCTTGATGAATCAGTAAAGAAAAATTACCAGGTGATATTCTCAGGAGGCGAGCCGACGATCGACAAGGATATGCTGAAGATCGCGAGATATGCATCATCTATAGGATTCACTGAACTAAACATTCAGACAAACGCCACTGTGTGCTCTGATATCGACTATGCTATCGAACTTGTGCTTGCCGGGGTCAATTTCGCGCTGGTATCGCTGCACAGCGACAAGGCAGATATATCTGATGGATTGACCAGGGTTCCAGGAAGCTTTGAAAAGACTCTTTTGGGTATCAGGAACCTCCTTGACCTTGGCGTCGATGTTACGCTTGCGCATGTCATCAATACAAAGAACCACGAGAGGCTTTGTTCATTTGTGGAGTTCGTGTCGAGCAGATTTCCTGAGATTTGGAAGATCGACCTGTTGTTCAACGCATTCCGCGGCAGGGGTGCTGGTCATCCTGAGCTTCTGCCAAAGCTTTCTGATGCTGCCGGGAATATAGAGAAAGGATATGCAAAAGCAACCGAGCTTGGCATCAGTCTTCGGAACGCTTTTTCACTGCCGCTCTGCTATTTTTCCTTCGGACTTGAGGATTCATATGAATATGTGACCCTGAAGAAGATTAAAGAGCAGGGAAGAGAAATGCCAGAGAACCTCAAGATAGTTGCCCGTGAAAAACACAAGTCAATTGACTGCCAAAAGTGCATCTACAATGATTATTGTCTTGGCATATGGAAATCTTATGCGAAGCATCATTCAGACTCAGAACTTAGGCCTTTTTCAGACGCTTTTTTAGCTCCTGAATACGGTTTTTCAGGCTGTTATCTGATCGAGCATGAAAATAAGCATCCTGCGAAGATAATGCGAGGCATCAGACAGGGCAAATACAGGCCTTCGGAAAAGGACAATGCCAGTGAAGCCAAGGGTTATGTCGGGCCGAATGTCCTTATCTTCAAGAACATCATGAACTGCAAGGACAAGGAAGACGTGGACTGGTTCTACCAGGGCTCGTTGTATCTTCTGTCTGCTCTTACTGCTGAAGACATCCCTGTGAGGGTTACGGATTCAAAAATATCTCTTGAGGATGGCGAGACGATAACTGATAAAAAGGGTTTTTTAAAAGACCTTTCAGATGATGTCAATATTGTCGTGATAAGCCTGTCAGAATTCTATATCAAGAAGGCTGCCTCCCTGATCAGGCTGATCCGGAAAAATTCAGATGCATATGTGGCAGTCGGAGGCATAATGCCCACGAATACTCCTGAGCATGTTGCAGTGCATCTTCCTGATGCTGACTTTATCGTCAGGGGTGCAGGAGAGCGGATCCTTCCGAGGATCGTGAAGATCCTTTCAGGAAAAATGCGGTCAGACGGGCTTTCAGCCGACCAGAAGACAAGTCTGCTGGGACTTAAGGGTCTTATCGCAAATATTCCTGGATGTTTCATATCGGCAGAGAGCAACATGATCAATTATCTGGACAACCTTGATGAGACAAGGCTTGATTTTTCAGTGCTCTCAGAGAAGAACGTAACAGAAGGGCTTAATCTCTCCACTTCCAGAGGGTGCTTCAATAACTGCCTTTTCTGCACAACTGTCGGCAGGGGGAGATTTCGGGCGATGAGCTATCCTGGCTTAATAAGGCTTCTGGCAGATTACAAGCAGCGTCTTACTGAAATATTCGGAGATGTTGAAAACATTCCCAAAAGTGCATACAAGCTGTCTTTCAATGATGATGACTTCCTGGGAGACAAGGAGCGTGCAGTTGAGTTCTTCAGCTATATCAGGAGGTCTGAGTTCTGCATCAATTTCATACAGACAGCAATCAGGTCGTTTTATGTCAGAGGAACCCTTGCATCAGATGTACCCAAACTGGACATGGAGCTCATGGAAAGACTCGGGCCGGATATTTTTCATCCTGAGTCAGACCACAACATATACATCGGCACTGAGAACCTTTCTGATGATGAGATTCTCCGGCTCAACAAGGGCTATTCCTACAGGTATGTAAAGATGGTGGTGCATGAGCTTTCCAAACGCAGAATCAAGCAGGGCCATCATCTGATATTCTGCAATCCAGACACTAAAATCAGCGACATATTCGGAAACTTGATCAAGATCACGAGGCTCTGTGTGAGATACAAGGGATATTTCAGGATACTGCTTCCGATAATCCAATCACAGGTCTCATTGTTCGGATCAGCTTCATACAAGAAATATAAAGACCATGTCAAAACAGGAGAGGTGCTGATAGCTGAGGGCTTCAGTGAATATGATTACCCTCTGGTGCTGCGGGATATCCCAAAAGACCGAATAGTACATATGCTGTCTGAGAAGACAGAAGAGATCTTCTCAGGCGAAAAATACTATCTGGATTGCTGGCGAAAGAGCCTGTTCTTTTTGCTTGAATCTGCAGAGAGACTCAGCCTGTCAGAAGACCCTCTTGATCAGGAGCTCGCGTCCAAGATGTATTTTGTCGTGGACTCATATTCTGATTATCCAAAAAAAGTTTTTCCTGAAGATAGGATCAGAAGAAAGGCATTCCTGCTTGAGCGCAATAACCTGGAGATCATGCTTTCCAGGAAATGCCAGCTGCGCTGCAGGTACTGCCCTGTTGACAAGAATGACTGTGACATCAGCCTTGAGGACCTGAAAAGGTCCATAGACCTTCTCATGAAGTCTGATTCAGACAGAGTGAGGGTGGATTTTTTAGGGGGTGAGCCTCTTCTTCGCTTCGATCTGGTCAAGGCAGGAATAGAATATGCAGAAAAGCTGGCCAAGAAGCATTCCAAGAAGGTCAGCTATTTCATGATAACCAACACGATCGCTCTTGATTCTGACGTGCTGGACTATATCAAGAAGCATGATTTTTTGCTTGAGCTTTCCCTGGACGGAGATGAAAAGACACATAATGAATTCAAGATACCAGTGAACAAGTCAATCAATCCATACAGGACAATGACCAGCAAATTCAAGGGAATATTAGCCTCTGGGATAAAGAACTATGTCATCATGGTCGCAACGCCCAAGACAGTGGGCAGGCTTTCTGCGAATTTTCGGCACATACGAAGTTTTGGATTCAGCAACATCCATATAAATTATGCTTTCGGCGTGGAGTGGGAAGAGGAGGAGCTTGAGGTCTTTTTCTCTGAGCTTGAGCGGATAAGAAAGGAATATTCTGAAGAGCTGTCGAGCGGGAGGATACACCTGGGAAATCTTGAGACACGTGTTGAGCCTGCTATCATAAACTCCGAGCTTATGGTTGATTGGGACGGCTCAATCCATCTCATGACAGAATGGATATTCGAGAACAGCAAGGTCAATGACCGGGACCTGAATGTCGGGCATATCAGCAGGATTGGGTCATTCTCAGACCTTTATTTTGATGATTTCATGAGCTATTGGGTGCTTTCGAAAAAATACACACGGGAGAATGTCGGCATGAAGAAGATAATACTCAATAACATGGATGTTGGACGAAGATGCAAAGAGTTATTCTCAAGATGGAAAACTGAGCTTGGAATAGAGAGTAAGAACATGAAGATGGACGACCTGAAGAAAAGAGAAAAAAAGAGGAAAAGGGGTTGATATGATTGATCGACCTAAAACATTTCAAGCTTAGGCCCGGGGATTCGGTCTTCTCGAACGTACCTTTTGACTATTCTGCGGATTTTGCGAGGCTGGACATCATGATCACCTATAGGTGTCAGTTCAAATGCTCATATTGCGGTGTGTGCGTAGACTCTCATCAGGACTCTAATGAAGAGATTATCAAGAAGTCCATAGATCTTCTGTTCACGACAAAAAAAAGAAAGCTTGAACTTCAGTTCTTCGGAGGCGAGGCTCTTCTGCGCTACGATCTCATCAAATACGGAATAGAATATGCAAGCTTGCTTGAGAAAAGACATGACAAGGAGATATCCTTTGTGATTGTCACAAACGGCCTTGCCATTTCTAAGGAAAAACTTGATTTCCTGTCTGGTTTTCGTGTGACCCTGATAATCAGCACAGACGGCATGCCCAAGACGAATATGCAAAACAGAAGCATGAAGGGTGACCCAAAGATAGGTTCTTATAAGCAACTTGAAGAAAAACTCAGTATGCTTTCTTCGAGCAGAATAAATTATCATGTCAATATGGTCGTGAGACCAAACAATTGCCAGGATTTCTTTGAGAATTTTGCCTATCTGTACAGGATCGGAGCAAGAAGGATACAGGCGGGGTTTTCTGTCGGCGAGATGTGGGATGATGAATCTGTCCGATGCCTTTTGGAAGGATTTGACCAGGCAAGGGATTATTCAAGAGTAAAAGGCGATCTTTTGTTCCTGAATGTAAATAACCAGTCTGAGCCTGTGGTGCTTTGCTCTGACCTAATCGTTGACCATGACGGGAAGATATACATAGACGGATGCATATTCATGGAACGATTTTTTCCGGCTGTCAGAAGAGAGTATTTCCGCGGCCATATCGATGATGTGGATGAGATTGATCCCATCCTAGCAGACAGAAGGGACACATTCCTGATAATCAATTCAAGCCTCAAGGAGCCTGAAAAAATAAGACTTTTTCAGAACAACCTGAATGTCGGTCTTATAATAAACAAGTTCTTTTCGTCAGAGAAAAAAACGGACGAGGACCAAAAAAAGCTTAATTCACGTGCAGAGCGCTCTGTTCTTTCAAGGCTTCTTTATTCTGATATTGAGGAGCAGGAAGCAATCAAGAAGGAACTGGGATTGAATATCGAGTCTTCTCTTCAATACATCAGCACCAGCTGTGAGAATGACTGTATCATGTGCAAACAAAAATTCTCACTGAATGCTCAGCTTTTTGGAATAGACCATGCATTGTCAAAAAATATCTCTGTAGGCAAAAAGAAGATAGCGCTTGTCGGAAATGATGTCCTGTGCCATAACAAGGCAATCGATATACTCAAATTATGCAGGAAATATGGTTTCTCAGAAATCGAGGTGATGACTTCAGGCAACAGGCTGTCAGATAAGAAGCTTGTGGACGCCATAGCTGATCTTGGCCTGAATGTCAGGTTCTGCTTTCCCTTGTATTCGATGAAAGCAGAGATACATAACATGATTGTCGGAAAGCCTGGTGCGTTTGATTGGATCATGAAAGGAATCGATAATGTAAAGAGACACAAGAATCTTTCAATCGCCCTTCATACCAACATCTTGAAACAAAATATCAAGGATATCGCTGGTATTGAGAATTTTTCGAAAAAACACAGCCTGAGGTTTGCTGTGTTCCCAGTGAGACCGAAGTTCTCGAATATCCCTTACAGGGATATTGCACCTTCTTATACTGAAATTATCGAGAAAGTCAATTCTGATTCACTTGTCGGGTTTCCTCTCTGCGCGGTCTTTAAGATTTCAGAAAAAATAATCCCTGATGAATCGATATTGAGCGATTCCATGAAAGCATACGTTCTTGACCAAAACTTTGCCAAACCAAAAAAATGCCTGGGGTGTGCCAGGTTTGATTCCTGCTGCGGTACCTTCAGGGAATATGTTAAGCAATTTGGGACATCTGAAATAGTGCCATTTTAGCGATTAAAAAATAAAGCAGAAAAAAAGAACAAGAAGAATCTTACTCTATCATCTCTGCATCGCTTATTGCCTGGTCAACATCGTCCTGGCAGAGCTTTTTTACTTCCTGATCCTCTATCTCGTCGCACATAGACCGATCTTTTGCTGCTACTGCTTTGCAGCGTGTCTTGTGGTCTTCTAGAGGAACTTCCTGGCAGTCATTTTCGTCCCTCATCCCTCTGAAAATCGAAGGTGAGTTGTAGACCATATCATAGCATTCTTCCTTCTCGTACTTGTTGCAAAGGTCCTTCTGATCGCTGAGCACTGCCTGGCAGAGATCCCTTGCAGGGTTATCTTCTGTATTTTTGACATCCTTGCACCAGCTCAAATCGTTCTCTTTTAACGCAATCAAGGTGGACACGTAATTTATACATTCCTGGTTGCCGTCACAATCACTCAGGTCCCTGTTGATAAATGCCTTGCATCCGGTTCGCATGATGGCTTTCATCCCAGGTCCAGAGACCGAATCAGGATCGCACTTTGATATGTCTCCTTCAAGAATGACTGAGCATAGCACTTTTCCATCTTGCGTGGTTACATCTTCGCAGTTATCCGGGTCCTGCATTGCAGATAACAGATAGTAGTCATAGTTGCAATCTGCCTTGTTGTCTTCATCTTCGAGATTGTTACAATATTCTGCATCATTATCTATGATGGCGTAACATAGTGCTGCCCTGTTTGTAGGGTTGGTTGCCATGCAGTCATTGATCATGTCATTTATATTTATCATCGGATTTTCCCATGGTTTAGGGGTAGGCTTTTCCTTCGGTGGAGTAGTTGTTGGCGTGCTTATCGGAACAGTGGTTGTCGGAGATGGTGTAGCCCCAGAACTGGGTTCTTTTGGTCCTCCTAACAGGAAAAGTATGACAGCGACTGCGCCGATCGCGACGATTAGTATGAAGATTATTGCAGTTACGGGCCTAGCTTTTACAGTTGGTGGATGATTGGGTAAATCTTTAGGTTGTTGAAATGTGTTGTTAGTCGCTTGGCCGAAAGATGAGGCTGCAGGGCGTGGGTTTTGAGTATTTTTTATGACATTATTCTGATCTACCATTTTTTATTGACCTCTTTTTTACCACTGGCCATGGCTTCCATGGCTTCCGTGACTGCCGTGGCTTGAATGGCTTCCATGGCTGATGTGGCTTACATGGTGCTCGTGTCCGGCTGTGGCGCTTTTATCAATAGGATTATAATTTATGCCTAGTGAATTGTTATGGAAGACATCAGATGATACGTCTTTTGAAAGAAGTACAGACGAAAGAGCAACTCCGCTCATGAGAGCGCCGATGGTCAGGAAATTCTGCTTGCTCATCTTTCCATCCTCACCGAGCAGAAATGCATTCACCTTCTTTTTCAACCTGGGCATAATCATATATAAATGATATATCTATATATTTTTATAAACTTTTCGCTTTCAGCCAAATTTTCGGCATACGAAGATACAGTGGTCTTTCTCGAACGGATCCAATGTCTTGAATTCTATTATTTCGACCTTTTTTGAAAGCTCTTTTCTTACTTCCTGGAATATCTGCTTGGGTTTTTTTGAGATATCGATGCTTCGGGCTTTTATGCATAATATTGCATACCCGTCATCATCAAGGAACATGAGATTCTTGATGAATATATTGAGTTGATCCTGCTGGGCTATATCCTGGAAGACCACATCTGCTCTTGTGACTAATTCTTTGTATTCTGCAGGTTTCCCTGCGTTTGCCAGAATAGGCGCTATGTTTTTTCTGTCTTCGGATATGTAGACCAGTTCACGAAGAACGAGCGGAGAGAATTCTATTCCGAAAACAAAGCCTTCCTTTTCGACAATATCAGAAACATGGGAGACTGTTGTTCCAGATGCTGCACCAAGGTAAAGCACGATAGAGCCTTTTTTTATGCCTGTCTTATTTATGCCTTTTATTATTGCTGCAGCAAGCTTGCTTCTTTTTGGGTCAAATTCGCGATATTCTTCTCCTCCTGTCTTTTGAACTCTTTCATCATATGCTTTCTTTCCTGGTGTCAGATTTTTTGTGTAGATGTATCTTCGCTTGCCTTTTTGAAGCTCAAATACACCTTTTAGAGATGACGGTTGAAGCCTCATCTGTCTTTCCTCCTGAACTTCTTGTCCAACTCCTGCCTGAGCTTCTTTCCTGTTGATCTATCCCTGCCTTTCTTGAAATAATCGACCTTGACTGCTATCGAGATCGCTGATGCTATCCCCCTTGCTATCTTGCCATGCTCTGATTGTTTTGCACCTGACAGAAGCGGATGATTTATTATTACGCCATGCCTGGGCGGCTTTGCTCCAGATACGATATGGCGGAACAATGCTTTCTCTGCACCCAGCATCTGTATAGTAGAGCTTGGCATTATTACAAGCTTTCTTAGGCTGCCAGATAGAGCGATGAGTTCAGATGCTATCATAGAACCACAGACCTCTGTTGTGTTTGGACAGTATCTGTCTGTGATTTGGTCAAGATAATGCTTCTGGTTGTCTGTCAGCTCAAAAAGATGACTTATCCTTTCTGCAAGAGCCATAATTGGCGCGAGATCGTGATCTTTGAGATCAGCTCCCATGCTTTCCCTGATCTTATATTCCTTCATCAGCTTTTGCTTTGATTTTTTTTGGATCTCTGTAGAAAATTTCCTGTTGTCCTCAATCTTTCTTTCGAATTCAGGCAGGTACAGGGAATACCAGTCGCGTAATCTCTTGGACAGAAGATTTATGGATCTTTCTATGTCCTTTATGTTTCTTAGTGCAGAGCTTATCATGTTGTCCTCGTTGATGCTCTGTATTATCAATTTCTTGGTCCTTGTCTGGTTTATTTCATATAACTTTCTTAGAATATCCTGAGAAGGGCTTATGATATGGTCTTTTTCATAGGCCGCTACCTTGAATTTCTCCTGCAGCTTTTCTAGATAGACATCTCTGTTCTTTTCGTAGTCCTGAGAATCCTTGAAAAGAATCTTGTCAATTATCCTTCCCTTTTCCTTGTGCATGCAGAAGACTCCTATTGCATTTCTGATTATGATTTTGGTCATGATATGCCAAGAAGAGACGGCTGTTTTATAAATATTGCTGTGCGATGACCTGTTTTTCGTCTAAAAAAAAGCTAATAGAAAGGTTTTTAAATAACAAAGTCTGAATTTAGAGACAAAAGGTGAATCATTTCGATGCATCAGATAAGAATACATGGAAGAGGAGGCCAGGGAGGTATCACTACAGGTCAGATCATGGCAATAGCTGCTTTTTATGATGGAAAGCAATGCCAGACCTTTCCTATGTTCGGGGTCGAGCGCTCTGGTGCTCCGGTTGTCACTTTCTGCCGAATAGACAAAAAACCAATAAACATCAGGTCTCAGGTATACCATCCTGATGCTGTGATTGTCCTAGATTCTTCACTCATAGATGTTGTGGATGTCACTACCGGTATAACAAAAGACGGGCTTGTCATCGTTAATTCAAACAAATCAGTCGAAGAAATCAAGAGGGCTTTGGGTCATGAAAAGCAGAATTATGATGTGCATGTCGTGGATGCGACATCAATCGCTATGCAGATATTCAAAAAGCCAATAGTCAATACCCCTATGCTGGGAGCATTCTCAAAGACTACAAAACTCTTCAGCCTGCGTGCTCTTAAAAAAGGGATAGATGACGTATTCCTCCAGACAAAGGGAAAGAAGATTGCGGCTCTGAACAAGAAAGCAGTAGAAGAGGTATATAAAGCCACTAAGTAAATCCCACTATATGACAACCATTATTAATCATCATAAAACCTGAAAATGAAAAAGAAGAATAAACCAGGAAAATCCAAAAAAAAACCCAGCAGGTCCAGAAAAATCAGCAAACCGAAAAAGCCAGGAATCAAGCTTAACCTTGGCGCGCATATCGATGAGCCAGGGAATTCAATCAAGAACAAGACTGGAAGCTGGAGAGTTATGAAGCCTGTCAAGGATTTTTCAAAATGCACGAAATGCGGGTTCTGCTGGATGTTCTGCCCTGAGATGGCGATCAATGAAAAATTTGAGATCAATTATGATTATTGCAAAGGCTGCGGCATCTGCGTAAAAGAATGCCCTTTTCAGGCCCTTACAATGGAGAAGGAGGAGAAGTGAATGACAAAAAAAGTAATTGAAGCATCAATGGCTGTCGCAATCGGTGCGAAGCTATGCGAACCGGCAGTTGTTCCGATGTATCCAATCACTCCTCAGACCCATATAGTCGAAAGGCTTGCTGATTTTATAAATGACGGCAATCTTGATTCAGAGATGATCCATGTGGAATCAGAATTCGCTGCGATATCTGCCTGCCTCGGCGCATCACAGACCGGTGTGCGGGTGTTTACAGCTACTGCTTCACAGGGCGTGGCGCTTATGCATGAGGTGCTGCATATCGTGTCAGGCATGAGGCTTCCTATTGTCATGGCTGTTGCCAACAGGGCATTATCTTCACCTATCAACATATGGAATGACCATCAGGACAGCATATCTGCCAGGGATACTGGCTGGATGCAGCTCTACTGCGAATCAGCGCAGGAGGCTCTGGATACGGTCATCATGGCCTATCGTGCAGCAGAAGACAAAAAAGTTCTGCTTCCTGTCATGGTGTGCATCGACGGATTCACGCTAAGCCATGTGTGGGAGCCGGTCAATATACCGACACAGGTGCAGGTCAGGTCATTTCTTCCAAGATTCAAGCCCAAATATCCTACGCTTGACCCAAGGCATCCAAAGACTTTCGGTCCAGTTGGCTTTCCAAACACGTTCATGGGATTCAAGAAAGCTGAACAGGATGCTATGATGGAGGCAAAAAAGGTTCTGAAAGGTGCAAGCAACCAATTTAAGCGAAAATTCAAGAGGAAATATGGCAACGGACTTATCGAAGAATACAGGCTGAAAGGCGCAAATTCAGCGATTGTGTGCATGGGCAGCGTGTGCGGCACAGCCAGGTTTGTAGTCGACAAGATGAGAAAAGAAGGCAAAAAGGTCGGAATGATAAAGGTTAAAAGCTATCGCCCATTCCCGGAAGAAGATATAATAAAAGCGACGCAGAATCTCAAGGCCCTGGCGGTCGTAGACAAGAACATATCGCTTGGGCATGAGGGGGCGCTCTTAACTGATATTCGTACAGTATTGTTCCATAAAAAGATTAAAGTGACTGGTTTTGTCGCCGGCCTCGGCGGCCGGGATGTGAGGACTCAGGATATTGAGTATATGCTGAAACGTGCAGGCAAAACAGAAAAGACAGAATGGCTTATGTAGCTGTTCCATAGAAATGAAAGAGAAGACGGAGCGTGGATAAGATGACTGTAGACCACCTACTAAAAGAAGAAGACATTTTTGAGAAGTGCTTGTATTGCGGAAAGACATTCGATCCGGACACATGGCTTTCGGATTTTTATTTTGACAAGCATTACAAGGAGATCAGATGCGAATGCGGGAAAACCCACAGGGTCAAGGGCGATTTTTCGTCAGGACATGATTCATGGATCCCGAAAGTGAAGAAAAAGATCAAGGGAGAATCAATCGAGGTAAGAGTGCTGAAATGATAAACGGACTGCCGGAACAGGATTATTTTGCATCAGGACACCGGGCCTGCGCAGGCTGCGGCGCACCGATAGCAGTTAAATATGTCCTGAAGGCAGCAGGAAAGAACACGATTGTCGTGAACAATACAGGCTGCCTTGAGGTGTTCTCTACACCATATCCTCAGACAAGCTGGATGGTGCCATGGATCCATGGCGCGTTTGAGAATGGAGCGTCTATCGCTTCTGGAGTGGACAGGGCGCTAAAAAAGCTTGGAAAGAGAAAGAAGACGAACCTTATAGTTTTCGGCGGGGATGGAAGCACATTCGATATCGGATTCCAGTTCATCTCAGGGGCGTTTGAGAGAGGCCATAAGCTGCTCTATGTGTGCTATGACAACATGGCATACATGAATACAGGTATACAGAGAAGCGGCTCTACTCCGCATTATGCATCGACCACGACCAGTCCTGCTGGAAAGAAGATACACGGCAAGCAGGAGAACAAAAAAGATCTTCCGTTCATACTTGCAGCACACGGCGCATATGTCGCAACAGCAAACATCGCATATCCTCAGGATATTGTCAAGAAGGTGCAAAAGGCGCTTTCAAAGCCAGGCCCTTCGTATATACAGATATTCTCGGCATGCCCTACTGGATGGAAACATGCGAGCAACATGACAATCGAGATCGCAAAGCTTGCTTTTGAGTCGAAGATGGCTCCGCTATACGAGATCGAGGACGGAGTCCTGAAGATCACCAGGAAACCCAGCAAGGATGTACCTGTCTCTGAATATCTGAAGACCCAGGGCAGATTCAAGCACCTGAATGAGAAAGAAATAGAGAATGTCCAGAGATTCGTGGATGACAACTGGAAGCGGCTGACCAAACTTGAACTTTCGGAGGTCAGGATGTTCCAGTGAATATAGATAATCGATTAGAAGCATTGTAAAAATGGAAATCTCTGAGAATAAACTGGTTGTCAAGCAGATTGTCGAAGCAGTAGAGATATTTTCCGGATTCGAGACAAAGAACAGATTCTCTATCAATGATGAGAACGGCAGGCAGCTTTATTATGCTTTTGAGGAAAGCAACTGGTTTTTCCGCCAGTGCGGACCCTGCAGAGCGATGAAGATGACTGTGATAGACAACAATAAGCAGCCTGTACTTTCAATCGAGAAGAAATGGCATTTTTTCTTATCAAGGTTCAATATAATGGATAGGTCTGGCAGAACAATTGCCAAGCTCAAACAGACTAAATTCTTCATGAAAGCCTGGTTCGATATAATCATTGATGGTATCAGAGCATACAAGATCGGTAATCAGGTAATACATCCCTGGACCTTTAAAATCATACAGGATGGTGCAGAGATCGGCCAGATTTTGAAGAAATGGAGTGGAATGGGCAAGGAGATGTTCACAGACGCAGATACTTTTATAGTTGATTTCGGATCGATTCCAACGGACAAGAGAGCAATTATCCTTGCCTGCGCCTTTGCTATCGATATAATCAGATTTGAACGAAAAGCCAGGCGCTGATCTTTCTTTTCACGAATTTTCTTAAAAGATAAATTTGGAGCAATTAACTGAGCGAGGTTTTCAAAAGATTTATATATATACAGAGCCAGGATAAACTTCATGCTTCCACATGTACACCTATTGTCCGGAGTCGTCATGGGACTTCTGGGCTATGAGGTCGGGATACTGAATTCTTTTTTTGAGGTAATGATCGTAGTATTCCTGACTGTTGGATTCGATATAGACCATCTGGCGCATTATTACATGAGACACAGAAAGATTGATGTCGTAGATTGCTGGAACAAGTCTGTCGAACGAAAAGAACATAACAGAACATTCATACATAAATCACCTGGTTTCTTCTATATAAGCCTTGTATCCTTGCTGCTTTTTTTAATCAGCCGTTCTATGTTCTATATACTGGTCTCATCTTACTATACACACATGTTCCTTGATAAAATCAATATGAAGAAGAAGCAGCTTGTTGAATTTCGGTCGCTGTTCAAGAAGAGATTCGTCTTCTTTCCGATAAACTATGTAGAAGAGATCTTCTCAGTGTTTTTCATAGTATGCATCATTGTCCTTTTGGCCTGATAGCTGTTCCTTTGAACTTTCTTCCAAGTATGCATTCCCTGATATTCTGAAGATCTGATCCATCGAGGACGCAGACCGATATGTTGTTTTCCATGGCCTGCCTGCTTGCAACTGGATCGAATGGCGTGTTTTTACCCGGCTTGTGCTCTGTGCCTATTATTTCAAGGTAGTCTTTCCAGGTCATCTTTTCTATGGGAGAGGCATCCGGATTTTTCTTGGGATCCATGCTGTATACATAATTGATGTTGGTTATGTTTAAGACCTTCTTTATGTTGTATGTCTGTGCCAGCATGACCGCTACCTTGTCTGTTGTGTTACCTGGCATAAATCCACCAGCAAGCATCACTGTCTCGTCAAACTGTACCGGCTTTGTCGGATCCTGGATTATATCTTTTCGGGATAATCCCTTTAGGTAGAACCCAGTCAGCTGCGCATTCAGACGTGTACAGGATATACCCAGAAGATCTTTTTCTTCATCAGAAAGACCTAGCTGGTCTGCGGAATTTATGTATTTTCGTGCGGTCTTTCCTCCTCCGCATACGATTATGAACTGATAATTGTCCTGAAGCTCCAATATCAGTTCCTTGAGTGACCTGAGATATTCATGGTCTACCTCTCCCGGAACAATCATCGATCCTCCAAGTGAAATCACTATCTTTTCCTTCATCTTTATCTCAACCTCCATCTATTATCTCCAGTTCGCAGCGACCACTCCAACCATTATCAGCAGTATACCCAGCCATTTCATGGAGTTCATCCTCTCTTTTAAAAATCTTATTGACAAAAGGCTTATCCATACATACTGCAGGGAAATTATGGGATATAATATTGACAGCTCACCGAATTTCAAGGCAGCTATGAAAAGAACTGCTCCTATGCCTGCACAAAAAAGACCAAGCATTAGATAATAATTCGTGATGATCTTGGAAGGCCTAAGTGAAATCTTCCTGGAGCCGTACTTGAACATAAGAGATCCTAATGCTCCGAGCATGGATGATAAAACAACTGCTAAGATTGCTAATGTGTGGACTGCCATCTTCTGCTTGCTCCGTATCCTATTGCCGAGATTCCGGCTATTATAGAAAATACACCCAATATGTTGATGATTGTTATGGTTTCTTCAAAGAGTAGATAGGCAAAAAGCATCACCCAGATGAATCCTGTCGCTAGTATTGGATATAGCACAGAGAGTTCGCCAGTCTTCAGCGCAAAGGTCACCATGAGTGCTGCGGTTCCGTAAAGTATGAATCCCAGCATAACAGGAAAAAAAAACGAAGGCAGGAAAAGGTCAGGAAGGTCTGAGAAGAATGAAGAGAATCCGAACTGTAGGTTGTTGGCAGCAGTCTTGAACATTATCTGTGCTGCAGATATCAGAAAAGTTGCAATTATCATGAGCAGTATGCTGAGCCTATGTTGTCTTTCCATGTTTGAGAGAATAAGACTAATCGTTTAAAATGATTTCGATTAATGAGCCGTATGCAGGCCTTGCTACGAAGACTCCCCAACTAATCCCTATTATTGTGGTCACTGCAAATCCTCTGAGAAGACCGGCTCCCAGACCGAACAGGAATATCATTGCTGTTGCGGTCGTGAAATATGCCACCATTATTATCCCAAAGGCACGCTTGATTTTTTCCTTGAATGATATGTCTTTGGAACGCTCTCCCTTCATCGTCTCGTCAGTGATCATTATAAAATGATCCACTCCTGTTCCGACTGTTATGATTATTCCGGCAATGGATGCAAGATCAAGATTCCATTTTATGAGAGCTGCTGTACCAAGGAGGAGAATCACCTCTGAAACCATTATTGTCGCCATAGGGACCACTATCTTCAATGATCTGTATCTTATGAAGATCACTACAATCACGCCAATTATCGCTGCCAGTCCTATCAGAAGCGCGTTGTTTATGAACTGTTTTCCTAGGTTCGGTGAGACTGTGTTTAAGCTTTCTATCTCAAGCTTGAACGGAAGCTTTCCTGTCTGAAGTATTGTCTGCAGCTGTTTCATGGACTGGGCAGAGTCTGCCAGAGCTTCTTCATATGTCGCTCCTCTTCCAGGCCCGGTTATAGCGATATTCTGCTCTGGTTTTCCTCTAAGGCCTGCGCTTATCTGAAGGCTCTTGACCAGTGTGTCGTCGAGCATAAGGTCGAGCTTCTTCTCAAGTATATCCCCGCCGGTCTCATCCTGAATAACGTCAAGATTACTTGTTATGCCTGCCTGTCTTCGGGCAGCCTGCGGGCTGAGAGTTATGCTGAACTGGAATGTACATACCCATTCATCAGAACCACGTACCTTTCCGCAGGGATTTCTTGGGTTCTCAACAAATGCACAATCCGCGCTCTTGCATACGTCTGTTATGTCCTCTCCGCCTGTGAAAACTGTCTCGTTGCCTATCTTTGCCTCGAATTTTCCCTGGCTTCCGACCAGTGCCTGGACTTCCTCTTCAGTCGCTCCTGCAATCTCGACTATTATGAATAGATTGCCTTCCCTGTCTCTTGCAGAACGAATGACAAGATCCTTGAGCCCATATACGTTGAGCCTTTCCTGCAGGTTCTCTATCACTATGTCTATGTCTTCCTCATCTGTTATCGTCACATTCTCTGGTGTCCTCAGAACTGCCCTTGTGCCTCCCTGAAGATCAAGGCCCATCCTGAGGTTGCTTTTCGGCGCATCATATACCCTTAATCCTAGGTCCTCTGTACCTATGACCTCATATTCTATATCATCCACTTCCCTTGTCTCATTGTATGTCCTGTTAACCAATGTCACAGTACCATTCTCAAGGGTTATGTTTTCCTCTCTTGTGACCTCAAAAGTCTTGTTTATTTTTCCGACTACTGTTCCGTTGTCTAGCTTTGGGCGGACTGTCAGCTTATATTCCATAGTCCTTGGGAAAAAGAGGAATTTTCTTGTGTCTCCTGATTTTATATAGTGGGTCTCTGTAGTAACAGACACGACTTCTCCGGGCTCTAGACCCTCAATAGCATCATAATAATCATCAACATCCTTTATTGCCTTTTGGTTCACTGTCTTTATGACTTCCCTGAATATCGGGTCCTGGTTTGGCCCTGGACTCATTATCCCATAGGGATTTGCCAGGTCTGCTGAACTGTTCGATACAACCGACCTGATGGCTACTCCTTCCCTGTCAAAGGCAGGCCTGATCATGAAGATCGCCAGAAGAACAGCGACTATCAGAATCACTATTCTTGGGTTTCTGATTATCTTCTTTAGCTTATCTTTCATTCTTAGACCTCTCCATGAACCATTTCAGAAGACCTGCATTCATTATCCATGTGTTCATCAGGTCAACAATCAGACCTATTAGCAGTATTGTCATTATCTGGCTTATAACTACAGATTGCGAGAGAGTAAGAGCTATTATCAGAGCCACCATCGTGGTTCCGCTCATGGTCAGGCCGGTCTTGGCTGCATCAAGAATACGCCTGAATACTGTTCCGCCTTTTCTTTTCATGACCCTGTTCGATAATAGGATATCTGTATCGACACTATAGCCAATCAGCATGAGGAATGCTGCAATGCCTGCGCTTGAGACCTTTATTCCCAGGATATTTACGACAGCAACCGTGACTACAATATCTGACAGTGCAGACAGGATGACTGCCATGCTGGGTATGTTATATCTTATGTATACATAAAAAAGTCCAATCACAGCCAATGCTGCCAGCACCAAGAATATTGCTGAGCTGCTGTAGTAGACCATGAACACTGAAAATATCGTGACCAAAGTCGCAATCAGTTTTGCTTTCCCGTCAGATGAGAAATAAAAGAACACTACCAGACCCATGAACAGGAATGCTATTATCATAGCGATTATGGTCTCATAGAAGAACTGCTTTGAAAGAGATGGACCTGTTATCTCTGTTTTGTATTCTGAGCGTGAGACACCAGTCATTGTCTCAATCTCTTCGATAAACCTGCTTGTGTCCTCGTCAGTTGCATCGTCGCCTGTTGCGAGGTCTACCTCGATTACCAGGTTGCTTGTGCCCTGAAAGCCACGAACCAGCTTGACTGTCAGGTCATTCTGAGGGTATTCTGCTGCAAGATCCCTCTGAATATCTTTCGGACTCAACTCCCCATCGTAGGGTATTGTCAGGGTTATTCCGCCTTTGAGGCTTACTCCTTTGTTCACGAATTCACCTGTCGCATAAGTATTGTATCCTATCTGCGCAAATGATAACAGAAGTACGATTATCGGAATCAAAAGCAGTCTTTTAGAATTGTCCCTGTAGAAGTTGAGAATAGGATGATAGTCTTCTTTTGGCTTATCTGAGACTTCCTTTGGTTTTTCCTCAACCTTTTGTCTTTTCTTGTGCTTGAGCCTTCTGAATCGTCTCTTCCCCATCGTTTACCAAAAGAATCTTGTGTTTATTTATAAAGCTTTGGTTGGTTTGAACTTCATCCAAAAAATCTCTCTTCGGTCGGGTAGTGCCGGTTCGTCCCTTCATCATTTGAACTTTGGCCGACGTTCCCCGTAAGGGACGAGCCCCTTGTCGGCCTGATATTATTGAAACAAAGGACTTACATTATTGGCACTACCGCTATTTTTTGGTTGAAGCCGTTGGTTTGAATTAACTTAAAAAAAAGAAAATAATCAAGGATCCAGCAGCTGTTGCTGTTCCATATCCGCTGTCCAGTCCATGTTCTGGATGTAGGAGGTGACCATCTCGTCAATCTGGGAATGGTATTGCGGTATATCGAATCTTACACCTACTGCCACAGCATAATTCTGCTGTTTGTCATGCTCGACCTCGACTATTGTTGTGATTATCCTTTTTGGATCTTTGCACTTTAAAGCGTTCATGACGAATTCCTCTGCAGCTAATGCAGCATCCAAGGCCAGTTCTTCTGTCTCATATGGAACCATGCCTGTCACTTCTGCTCCATCTCTGAACTGGTCTGCGAAATATCCTGTCCTTTTCCTGCCGTCATAGTCTCCTACTATCGCCACATATTCTGTGCTCAGTATATCAGTGTCAATGGTGTCTCTTACTTTTGGGACAAGGGAAACAAGATTATCACCTTCATAGCTGACCTGCCCTTCTAAAAGGAAGTTTAGTGATTCTTCATCACCTGAGTATGGCACCAGGATCGGAGCTTCAGAAGGATCATCCATGAGGTCAAAACCTGCTTGTCTGCATAATCCGTCGATGTATCTTGTGAGACCTTCTTCAATCATCTCTATTGCTCTTTCTGTAGTCTTCCTTGGTACCTGGATGTATCTGGCGCCATTAATCTTTCCTTTGAGGTCTTCCGGCATCAGTGTCAGTGAGACCTTTGCAGTCGAGGCATTATAACCGAGAGCAAAGTATGCAGTCTGAACCGGAGGCGTGAATACATGTGTTCCAAATCCAGTATCTTCCGGTGCCCTGTTCAGAGGTATCTCATCATCAGCAGGGTCTTCTGTTTCTCTTTCAAGATCAATCAATGTCGCCAGGTTCGGACCAACCTTCGGCCAGTTGCCTCTTCTGGTTTCCAGAAATTGCCTGTATCTCTCCATCTCTGGAGATGTCTCTTCTTCATCATCCTGCCCTTGCAGCAGAACATCAATCATAGTTGCTGTACCCATATCAATCCCCCTTGATCGCTATATTTTCCCCTTTTATATGGATAAACGATAACTAAACATATATGAGTATTTAAATCTTATGTTAAATTTTGCAAGAAATATCCTCGCTTTGTTATTTAACAGACATAAGGTCTTTTACTATATATCAACCTTGTCTTCATAGTCTATCTCAGAATTCGAAGGAAGCCTGCTATATGTTGCTTCCTCTGCCTTGGTTATCGCAACTATGTCTTTTTTAACAGATTCAAACTCAGATTCAGCGATCCTGCCCATCATCTCTATCTTCTTTACCGGAGCTTTCAAGGAGAGGTTTGCGTCTGATTTTGCCTTTCGGACGCTTGCTAATACCTGTATCACGAAATAGCCTATTGCTTCTGCTTTCTCATCCATCAGGCCCTGCTCATATTCCGGCCATAGTGAATTGTGTATGCTTTTCTTGTTCTCTTTTCTTGCAAAATAAAGATGATATATCTCCTCTGTTATGAAAGGCATTATCGGCGCCATCATCTTCAAGATAGAGAGTATGGCATGATAGAGTGTGTATCTTGCAGAGTGTATCTCATCTTTTTCATAGCTGTCCGGATTATAGAGCCTGTCCTTGACCAGTTCTAGGTAGTTGTCGCAGAAGGTGTTCCAGAAGAAATTCTCAATCTCCTGTTTGGTCCTTGAATATTCATATCTCTGGAACGTGTCAGTCGATGCCTTGATTATCGTGTGGAGCTTTGAGAGCAGCCATCTGTCAATCGTACTGAAGTCCTTTGGCCTTACTATCTCTTTTCCAGCAAGATGCATTATTCCAAACTTTGATGCGTTCCAAAGCTTTGTTATGAATTTTGTTCCAGAGACAAGCTCCTTTTCCTGGAACGGAAGATCGTCTCCCAGCTTTGAGCTTGCTGCCCAAAACCGAAGCGCATCTGAGGAATATTTCTCGATCATGTCCAATGGCTCGACTACGTTTCCTTTGGATTTTGACATCTTCTTTCCGTGAGGGTCCTGAGCATGTCCTGAGATCACTACATCCTTCCAGGGGTTGACGTCATTGTGAAGCCGGCTTTTCACGACTGTGTTGAACAGCCAGAATGTTATTATGTCATGCGCCTGCGGACGAAGCGACATAGGATAAAGCCTGTCCCTGACTGACTTGTCTTCAAAAAGCTCTACTGCGAGCTGGGGTGTCAAGGAGGATGTGGCCCATGTGTCCATGATGTCTTTTTCAGGCAAAAATTTCGTGCATCCGCATTTTTTGCAACTCTTTATCGGCGAATCCTGGGTGAGCGGGTCGACAGGCAGGTCTTTTTCTTCTGCCAGCACAATCTCATCACAGTCCCTGCAGTACCATACTGGGAATGGAATCCCTGAGAACCTTTGCCTGGAGATGCACCAGTCCCACTGTAGTCCCTGAACCCAGTTGTCATATCTGACCTTCATGTGCTTAGGGTACCAGTTTAGTTTGCTTCCCCATTTTAGCATCTGGTCTTTTAGATCAAGATATTTTATGAACCATTGCTTTGTGAGTATGAACTCTATCGGTGTTCCGCATCTTTCGTGGGTCCTGACCGAGTGGTTTATCGGTGTCTGGCTGATGAGCAGCCTTGCGTCCTTGAGGTCCTCTATTATGAGTTTCCTTGCGATTGTCACGCTGTGGCCTGCGTATTTGCCTGCAAGCTCTGAGAGAGTCCCGTCTTTTCTGACAAGATCCTTTAGCGGAAGCCTGTATCTGAACCATTTCTCGACATCCTCCTGGTCTCCGAACGTACAGACCATCATGATTCCTGTTCCCTTGTCTGGATCGCAGGTCTTGTCTGTCATTATCGGCACTTTTAGATCGAACAGTGGAACCTTTGCCTTCTTTCCAAGATATCTTGTGTATCTCTTGTCGTCCGGGTGGAAGAAAATGCCTACTGTTGCAGGCAAAAATTCCGGCCTGGTGGTCGAGATTATCAGGTCCTCTTCGCCCTCTACCTTGAATATTATGTCATTGAAATGGGAAGGTATCTCATCATCCTCGCACTCGACCTGGCTTATCGCTGTCTGGCACTGAGGACACCACATGAACGGAGCCTCTTTTCTGTATTCCCTTCCGTCATTGTAGAGGTCGATGAATGATTTTTGACTTATTTTTTGGCAGTGCTTGTTGATCGTTGAATAGAAAATATCGAAATCGCAGCTCATGCCAAGCTGTTTCATGTCGTTTATGTATGTCTCGCGGATCGGTTTTATTGTCTCAAGACAGAGCCTGACAAATTCCTTTCTGTCCATCGAGGTCGCTCTTACATTATTCTTTTTCTCGACAAGACGCTCAGTCGCGATTCCGTTGTCGTCTGTTCCGAACGGGTAGAAAACATTGCACTGTGTCATGCGCTTGAACCTTGCTATGAAGTCCTGCTGCGCGTATGAGAATGAATGGCCCAGGTGTATGCGGCCTGAGACTGTCGGAGGCGGGGTGTCTATGGAGTAGACCTCGGCATTATTCTTTGGATCGAACTTGTAGGTGCCGTGTTCTTCCCAGTATCTCTGCCATTTTTTTTCAGATTCCCTTGGGTCGTATCTTTTTGGAAGGCCAATGGAATGCTTTTGACCATGCTCTTTCTTCTGGTCCTTTGCCTTTTGTTTTGATTCGCTTTTTTCTGGCATTATTCTCACGAACTTCATGTTTTATTAATAAATGTTTTGATATGGGTCTGAACTCCCAAAAACATCTTTGTGCATATTAGTAATACTTGCCTGCGGAGTGGCCAAAGCCAAACAAGGCTAAGTAAACTTTGTGGTGCTAATTATTCCAGATTCGAGCCGTCGAATCCGCAATCCCCAGAACTCACCAATAAACCAGGGCCAAACGCCCATAAAAATCAGATTAGATATTGATTCGAAACGGTGAGTCCTGGTCATCTGGGCCATTTGCTACGGCTGATTTTTTTGCTATGCATATTCTTGCAAAATGGCAGTGGCTCTACAGCAAAATCGTGACATGACGTGCAAGCAATCGTATGGCTTCGCAAATCCTTTTTGCCCTAGAAGATGATTAGCACCTTGATTTTGACTAAGCCGCCAAACAACAACAATTAAAAACTAACAGGTATTCTAGATTAACATGATCAGGAAAAAGCCCTGGATAATCAAATACAGGTCCAGGACCACCAAGGATATCATCGGGAACAGGAAAGCTGTCACAGAACTGTCCAGCTATATCAAGAACTTTCGGCAGCAGAAGAAGAAAGCTGCCTTGATATACGGCGGGCCTGGTGTCGGGAAGACCTCGAGCGTGTATGCTATTGCAGATGAGCTGAACCATGAGGTCATCGAGCTGAATGCTTCGGATTTCCGCAACAAGGACAAGATCAACTCGATTGTCGGGGCTGCCTCAAAACAGATGTCACTTTTTGCCAAGAGCAAGATTATACTGGTGGATGAGGTTGACGGGCTCTCAGGCACAAAAGACAGGGGTGCTGCGTCGGCTGTGATCAGCATCATCAAAGAGACTTCCTTTCCGGTGATTATGACTGCAGGGAATCCTTATGAAGACAAACTGTCCAAGCTTCGGTCAAAGTGCAGCATGATACATTTCGAAAGCCTGGACTACAATGATATATTCAGCAACCTGGCGTTCATATGCAAAAAGGAAGGGATAGATTTTAATGAGTCTGCGCTCAAGAGCTTATCCAGAAGAGTGGGCGGGGACATGAGAGCTGCGATAAATGATGTCCAGATCCTTTCAATGCTTGACAAGAAGATAGAGAAAGAGGACGTGGAAAAGCTATATGACCGGGAGAAAAAGGAGACGATAATCAATGCAATGGTCAAGATATTCAAGGTGTCTGATCCAAAGATTGCAGTGCATGCTTTTGATTATGTAGATGAGGACATAGATAAGACACTGCTCTGGATCGATGAAAACCTTCCGAAGGAATACAAGGATCCTGAAAGCCTGAACCGTGCTTATGATGCGCTTTCACGTGCAGATGTATACAAAGGGAGGATCAGGAGATGGCAGCACTGGCGCTTCCTGGTGTATATCAATGCCCTGATCACTGCAGGTGTGTCTACTGCAAAAGATGAGCGAAACAAGGAATTTGTCCAGTACAAACCGACCATGAGGCTCCTTAAGATCTGGCAGGCAAACATGAAGTACATGAAACGAAAATCTATCGCAAAGAAAATTGCCGAGGCGACGCATACTTCCTCTTATCGGGTCATGCAATCCACGCTTCCTTATATCAAGGCGATATTTTTGAAGAACAAGCCGATGGCCAGGGAAATCGAGACTTTCCTTGACCTTGATTCTGATGAGACAGCTTACCTTCTTAAGTGAGGATTCAGGCAATCTTATTTACCTTGCAGCACAAGGCGTTCTTGTAGTCGCTGGAGCATCCTGCAAGGTGGCTGTTTCGCATGCCTCCTGCTTCATTCTGGAATCTGAAAACGCATTCCTCGTTAGCTATGCAGTTATCCCTGTATACACAGGTTATACTATAATTCACATGGAGTGAGCTGAGGCAGATGTCATAAGGTGTTCCTATATCATTGTATATCGATACGTGTGCGTTGTCCATTCCTCCTGACTCACTTAGTATCGAAACCATCTTGCCCTGCGAGCATATGTTATCCCTTATGGTGAGACTTAGAGGGATAGGATTCACTCCAGCTATCATCGCCTTGCAGCATATTGACCAGTTGTAATCTGTTGAGTTGCAGGAATCTGCATGAGCATTGTAGTTGCCGTCCGTGCTATTGGAAAGTTTTATTATGCACTCTTCATCAGGATCAATCACTGAACAGGATGTGCCTGTTGTATCCCTTATGCTGCAGCTGAAGAATGCACTGCCTACACAATCAGGATCTGCTCCATCTGTCAGTCCGTCATTGTCATTGTCGCAACCGTCAAGGCATGTGAGCTCCTTTCCGAAAGCTGTCTCGTCACAGTCTGGATCTCCTGTTGGGACTGCACCGCCTAATCCATCCCATGGACAATCTGTCGTGAATGCATCGCAGTCTGTATTCATCGCGTCACCGCAGAGCTCAATGCCTCCACAGTCTGAATCCGTGCTGTCGATGCATCCGTCATTATCATTGTCAACTGTGTCGAAACAGCCCGGTCCTGTCTCTGTAGCACAGTCATCCAGCGGCGGAGGCCCGGCAAAGCAGGATATCTCCCCATAGTTGCATACTCCGTCCCCGCAGAATCCACATGATTCTATATCTGTATCAGTCGCACCGTCCTCGTCGTTATCAACACTGTCTGTGCAATGAGTCTCGTTTTGGCAGTCTGAAGCGCACTTTTCTCCCTTTGTGCATGCTCCGTCGCCACATCTCGGTTCTATCCTGCAGCACAAGGAATATGGGAGGTTCTCTGAGCAGTTACCTATTGTTGCATTGTAGACCGACGGAACTGCCATCTTGTTTTCCTGTTCCATCTTGACTACACATTCGGAGTCGGCAGGACATCCACCTTTCTTCGGTTCGCATCTTAGTTTTCCTATTGATAGATCTGCGCAGAGGCTATAGGGCGATATCGGGCAGCCAAGATTATCAATGCCTGGCATTGTGGTGTTATCATAGTCATGTCCTATTCCGTGGGTGATATTAGGATAAGGTACTGGCTTTGGCCAAATCCCTGTTCCTGTATAAGTGCTAAGTATATAATAATCATCAGAATCAATGTCCTCATCATTATCCAGATCTGCGGCATCCTCGCAGATGAGCTCCTGGGATCCTGCAAGGTAGCTGTTCAGGTAGGTTGAATCTATGCTGTCTATGAAACCATCATGATTGAGGTCGCCTCTCATAAACTCCCTATGTGCTGTGTCTTGTTGAAGCCGGCACGGCAAGGTGTCTTCAGTGGGATCGAATCCTTCAGCCAGGAAATTGTTCGGCGGCACCGGCGCACCAAGGAAAAGATAATCTCTCAACATATCCCTATCATCCCTGTCAATCTTTCCGTTGTCATCAATGTCGAGTCTGTCAATGCATGCGAAATCGTTTATGTCGTAGTTCCTATCGAATATCTCATCATATAATGAGATCATCGGAGCGTCTGAGATTATGCTTATCACACCATTCCTGTCGAGGTCGCCTCTCATAAATTTAGCTTCAGCCTGGCTGTAGCAATGCAATGCGTCATCTGCGCTCGTGTTGTCGAGCCCCCCTGGAAAGTTCGGCGGAGGCAGAGGCGGATTCCCTGAATTCACAAAACTCTGGAGCATCGAGATGTCTGCTGTCGATATGATCTCATCGTTGTTTATGTCAAGAGCATCCATGCACAGAACCTTTTTCCCTTTATTGAAATATTGCTGCAGGATATCCACGTCTGTCTGATTGATTATTCCATCCTGATGCACGTCGCCCCTTATGAAGCTTCTTTCTGAAGTGTTTATATATTCATATGGCTCAATGAATCCTTTTTCGTAGTCAGAGAATCTCAGAATCCCTGCATCTGCGCAACTACCGAGAGTCTCATATGTCTGTGCAGAAGCATTCCTAACTGTTGCTGTTCCTGTGAAGTTGCAGCAAACATGCCATTCTCCCTTAAAATTATTCGAGTAATATAAAGAGTTGCTGATGCCATACTCATCGCCTGCAAGAGTTGTGTTATGGAACGTAAAAAGCCTGAATGTATACTTTCCAATGCATCCTGTATCGTTGTTGAACACAGCGCAATTGACAGAAGGAAGCTCTGTGTTAAGCTGTGCGCAGTCCAGGTCTGGCACTGGAAAACCGTCAGTCTTGCCATCTTCGTCATTGTCTATGCCATCATCACAATAATACTCAATGCCACAGTCCTGGCTGCACTTTTCCCATCTGTTGCAGTACCCATCTCCGCAAACCGTCGAACAGTCCGGATCCCATGCATCGACAAGGCCATCTTCGTCATTGTCTACCATGTCATGGCATGTGCCGATTCCAGCGTCTTCTGTCGGACAGTCAATTCGGCATTCACTTCCTGTGAAGCATTGGCCAGTTCCACTCGGACATCCAGATATTGCAGTACAGTAAGGGTCTGCCATGTCCTTTAGGCCATTCTGATCATTGTCGACATTGTCAAAGCAATGGTATTCCTGGTCACAGTCACCTCCTGGGCAGGTCGCATTTTTGCCGCAGATCTCTCCGACTTGGCATGTGCTGTCGCCGCAGGTGGATGATGTTATGCAGTCGTTGCAGTCGAGCCAGTCAGTCATGTGGTCCTGGTCATTGTCTACGCCATCAAAGCAGTGAATCTCATTTGGGCAATCTGCAGAGAATGTCTCGCCTATATCACAGGTCCCGTCTCCATTTACAATGCATGGGCCATCTGTGTCGATTATCCCGTTGCAGTTGTTGTCTACTCCATCGCAGAGTTCTGGATGCCAGGGATTTACTTTCGGGTCTGTGTCATCACAGTCATTTCCTCCACAGGCAGTGTCTGTATAACTGTCGTTGTCTGCATCATTGCAGCAGTCTGAGTCGAACAGGTCGACTTTAGCATCGCAGTCATCATCTATGCCGTTGTTGCAGGTCAAACCCGGTATTTCTGCTGAGCTGCAATTGACCTTGCCTGTTGTTGACAGTACAATCACTATCTGGTCACCCAGATCCTGCCTCTCCATCACTATCTTTCCTTTCCTGAAATCCTCTTTTGTTATCTTCGCGCTAATCGGCACATTAGATTCGAAAGTCAGAACCCTTGTACCTTTCTCAGTATCTGCCTTGATCACAATATTCCTTGAATTCTCTATCTCTAACTCCTCTATCCCTGCAGGGAAATTGAATTCTATTGTCTTCTTGTTCAGGCCCGGTGTGGCATAGAGCTGTTCTGCTGTCTGCTTAATCGTCTCTCCTATCTCAAACATCCTCTGAACAGAAGTATCTGTCTGCGGCTCTCTTTGCCTTGCGTATATAAGATAAACAGTAGGGGTGAGGATTGCCAGAACTACAACGACTATCACTATGTATTCGACTGCGATTTGACTTCTTTTCATTCTATCAGAATCTATTTTGGTAATTTATAAATTCTTTTGGCTCTGAGCATTTTTCTTACTACGTGACCTTCATTATTACCATGTCTGTCTCATTGACCTTGTTCTTCTCGAGTATTATCTTTCCTCTTGTTATCCCTTCGTTTGTGTAGTTCTGCAGGATGGGCACTTCTGATTCGAGAGCTATCATGTCGTTTCCATTGCCGCTGTCTGTGATGATTACTATCTGCGAGAGGTTGTCTATTCGGATCTCTCTCACGTTTTGCGGTATACGGTATTTCAGTGTCAATTTATTAGGCCCTGGGCTTATGTATATATCTTCAGCTGAATCCCTTATCGCTTCTCCGAGTGCCAGTGAATCCTCGAAGGTGACTTCCCTTTGGGTCATGACAAGGTTATCGAATACAAGGTAGCCTAAAAATACCAGCCCTATGCCTGCAATCGTGACTATTATCAAAAATTCCGTTGAAATCTGGCCTTTTTTTCTCATCAGTCAATAAAATGAACCTGGTAGTTTAAAAATCTTTTTTCTTTTTACAGGAAGTTTATGGAACTGTTCAAGCCAACTCCGCTCTGTTGTGCACATTTCTATCCTAGCTGCGGTTTTTGGAATAAATCCCCAAACCGGCGAGCAAAGCCTACTGTATACGTCACAGAGCATCGATGTACGCTCGGACTCTGTCTCAAGCGTACTGTTAATAATTAGGCTTCGCATTGTATATTGCAT